>NZ_QPEL01000061.1:0-71368 GCF_008368965.1 Bacillus sp. AY2-1
CAATTATAAGATAAACCATATTAAGCAGTTTGTCAATTTCTTTATCCGTTTTTTAAGAGTTATTAGAATTAAGATTTATTATACCTAAATAACTTCAAGTTTTTAATTATTAGCCTGTTAATAAAGTGCAAAACTTGTAGGTTTCTTAATCCTTCCACTAACCTTAAGGTATTTTTAAAATTTCTCCTCAAGATTATGAAGCAATTTAAAAATCATTACTCGTTCGCCTGTACGGGAGCTTATATCCGTATGAAAGCTTTTCACTTTTTCTCCAGTTAATTCTAGTATAATCTCTTTCAGATCATCAATTCCAGATTCAACTAGCTCCGAACGATTTTTCTTTATCGTTAGCATACCGTCTTTTGTTTCGCAAACCGTATATTCAGCCGGCGTTAAAACACCTTGTAAATTTACGATAATCATATCCCGTAATATATCTGTCTTAACGGATATAGACCCGCGTCCTAGGTAGTCCTTTTCCCAGTGAGTAATTGCTTTGCTTATCTCTGATTCAATAGAGCCTTTTGAGTTTTTCATCTTTGTATCCTCCTTCAATAAAATGTAATTACAATAACAATATAATAATCTGGATTGATTTTATTTTCAATTATTGAGAAGAATTTATAGGAATCGTTGTCATGTATCCTTTAGTATTAAAGTGAATTTTTATATTGCAATATACGTTTTTTTGATTATCTCCAACATAATACTCTTACTATAAAGACTCTGTTGCATACATTTCTAAAAAGGACATTCCGGAGAAAATAAGAAAACTCTTGTAACGTAATATACAAACGAAAAATCCTACACTTATAAGTAGGATTTTTCTCTTTTTATATTAGTCAAAAAACTAAAAGTATACCTGTCCTCCAAACATATTAACGATTGGGTTTATGCATATTTCCTTCGAATTTTGCCAACCACCAATAACAGTAAAGGAATCCCTAGCTCATAAACGGGAAATGCAATTGGAATTACGAAAAATATGTAGTAATAATGGGTAAATGTCTGGATATTTTTAACTGACACAGCTATGATGAACGAAATAGGAGCAAGAACTAACGCTACTTTTCGCCAATCCTTCAAATGAAATATTTGCGCTGTTCCATAACAAGCGATGAACATGTATAACGCCAATTTCACAAAAATACTAAAAAACCAAATAATAACTATCAAAATATCCACATTTTGAATGAACTCCATGACAGATATGTATCGGCTCAAATCGTAAACCGGATACAAAAAACTTGAAGATAAATTCGGACCGAATGTTAAAATGACCGCTAATGTTCCGATCGTTACCATGAAAACGGCTAATCCTACCCCCAACATCGCCCTTGATGACGCTTGCTCTGGTTTATCCATAAAGAAAACGAACATCATCATCATAACAGCCTCTCCAAAAAATGCGGCTACAGGAGTATAGGAACCTTTAAGTATGGGAAGCCAACCAGAATCGTGATAAATAGGCTGCATATAATCCCAATTCATATTGCCAACATTCAAAATGATTACAAACGTTATCATTAAAAGTACAATTGGCCCTATGATTTCACTTAAACGTCCAACACCTTCCACCCCTCCTTGGTAAATGATAAAAATGAGCAATAATATCGCAGTAAAGACAATGACCCACAAAGGTGTATTATGAAACAAAGCGATAATAATGAACTCACCAAATTCACGGACGGTTATCCAAATTATCATGTACCACCCAAAGAAGTAAGGAATCATCAGCAGCTTTCCTAGCCATTTACCAAGAATAGTTTGACTAAATTCAATGAGAGTTTGTTTCGGATAAAGCGAACCAAGTGTAGTTGCCAAAAAAGTAAGAGCAACCCCTATCGCTCCTGCAATCAAAATCGAGATCCACGCATCTTGTTTGACCGTACGAATCGTCGCTGGAATAACTAGAAGAAGGGATTGTCCCACTTCAAATGTGAACATCATCCAAAAGATTTGCCTCCCAGAGATTTTCATCGAATTTCTCACACTCTATATCCCTCCTTATTTTTTCATTTCATTTTTCTTCAACTGAAACGGTGGTCCAGTCAGTCCTACTCGCCGAATAGTAAGCTTTGTACGAACAGAAACCTCCACTTTTCGAAATTGTTTACTCCAATTCTTTTTTAACCCTTTCCATTCGGATGGATATTTTTGATGAATGGCTTCTCCAAATCCAAAGATATCGGTTCCGTATTGTTTTTGAACCTTTTTAATAGTTTGGAGAGCTTCCTTTTCGGACTGTTTTTCCAATACTTGTTCTAAAAGAGTAAGATTTTTTGGCTGCGAAAGATCTAAATTCGTATTGTTCTCCTGAATTGTTCCTTCACCAGAAAAAACAATGTCACACTTAATTGTGTCCCCTTGTATAGTAGGCATGATTTTTCTATTGATCTTTGTCATATATAAACTTGCACTACCATTTCCTTTAGAGGCCGTTGCTGTAACTGTCTGTTTACTTAAACGATTCACTACCCAAAGAGTAGTTAACCATTCCTGCATGTTTAAGTATCCTACCAATTTGAAATCGTTGTTAAATATAGCACCGCCTACAATTTGAAACCCTTTGACCTCGGTTTTACCTTTTTTATGAGACATATTTAGTTTAATAACGGGCAAAATCGGGGTGATTCCATGACTCGTACCAGCAATAAGAAAATTTAACAAAGACATATCTCCCGCTGCCTCTATTTGCATATGCTCTTTAAGTGCCCCAAGTGCCGGGATAGACTCTAAAGGGATGGACGCTTTCAGAAAATCTTTTGCAGTATTCCCTTTTATGACGAACACACCTACTCGTAATCGAATATCAGGATCGCGGCTATATGCATCTAAAACTGGAGCAAGACCACTTTTAGCCATTTTTTCTCCAATCAATATTACACGCTGGTGCCCTCGAAAAATTTCTCTCGACATTTTTGTTTGCATCATTTGTATAGCTTCATGTGTATCCTTTCCCGTTCCCGATTCTGTAAAAAACGCTTTTCCTGCATTACTTCTTCCGCTCTGTCCCATTCCCATTTTTGATGGAATAATAAACTGAGCACTAATTTCAATCTTATTATTCTTGGCTTGATCAAGTCCCCATCCTAATTCTATTGCCAAATCATTTAATTCTGTCCGATCCCAACATCCCGTCAAGAAGCATAAAGAAATGACCAGTATCATACAGAGTGCCTTGTGCAGACTCATTCTGTTTCCCCTCCCCGTTTCTCATCTGGCTTTTGTCCACCTGGAAAACGGACTTTCTCTTCACCAGATACCATTATTGGGCGGTGGGTCATATTCCAACGAGGTGTTCGGAGAAAAACATCCTTTAAATCACGAGGAGTCTGAGGTGCAACTGGACTTAAATACGGAATGCCAAAAGAACGAATGTTAGTTAAATGAATCAAAATCGCAAGGGTACTTATTGCAACACCGTATAGCCCGAGCATTCCTGCCAATAACAGCATAGGAAAGCGTAACATCCGGTAAGCTGTTCCTAAGTTGTAGCGCGGGAACGCAAATGACGCAATACCGGTCGTCGCCACAACAATGACCAAAGGTGCCGAAATAATACCTGCTTGCACAGCAGCTTGCCCGATAACAAGTGCTCCGACAATACTAACTGCGGATCCAACAGGTTTTGGTAACCGAACCCCCGCTTCCCTCAAACCTTCAAATAAAAACTCCATCATTAGCGCTTCTATGACAGCCGGGAAAGGAATGCCTTCTCGCGCAGCTGCAATACTAATAAGCAAATTTGTCGGAATTAATTTAGGATGAAAGGTTGTAATAGCAACATAGAGAGAAGGAAGAAATAATGAAATATTAATTAATATTAAACGAATCCATCGAACAAAAGTTGTGTAGATGGAGCGTTCATAATAATCCTCCGCTGCTTGCAGACCTGTCCAAAATGTCATAGGAACGATCAAAACGAAAGGTGTGTTATCTACTAAAATGGCGACTTTCCCCTCTAATAAACTTGCACAAACCGCATCTGGCCGCTCAGTATTTTGAATTTGTGGAAAGGGAGAAAAGGGTTGGTCCTCAATAAACTCTTCAATGAAAGCTGACTCCAACACTCCATCAATTTGAATTCGCTTTACCCTTTGGCGAACTTCATCCAAAACCGAATCAGGTGCAATTCCCTCAATATAGGCAATTACCACATCTGTCTGTGACAATTCCCCAATCGAATAAGGTTCCATTTTTAGTTTTTGGCTTCGAATTCTTCGGCGAATCAGGCTCGTATTGACCCTTATTGTTTCCGTAAACCCGTCCCGAGGGCCACGAACAGAGATCTCGGCAGCCGGCTCTTCAATACCTCGTTTTTCAAAACCTTTTAAATCAGCGACTAGAGCTTGACTCTCTCCTTCTGTTAAAATGACGATATTCGCTTTCAATACTGCTTCTATAACCTCACGAACTTTAGAGATTGTCTTTACTTGAGAAACCGCAATTAGCTGATTTTGTATAATTTCTCCTACCGAATCCACACTCTTTACTCCACTAGGCAGACCTTCGAACATCATTGGTTTCAAAACAACTTGTTCCACAACTTTAGTGTCGACTAATCCATCTATATAAATAAAAAGAATTTCATTTTGACTATCTATGATTATTGGACGAAAAACAATATCGGAACAATTTTCAAAAACTTGTCTCAAAACTTCTTCATTCGCAGATACATTCTGCTTGAGTTCACACTCTTGATTATTATGGAGCAGCATACTTGCACTCTCAAGTTCCTGAATATCTTTTCTCAAACGCTTTCTACTAAGTTTTTTCATCATACTACCCCATTTATCGAGTGGTTTATGTTTTTATACTTGAACTTTAGTGTTAGGATTTCTTGACAGACAAGCTTTAGAAACCGTTCCACTATAATGTTTTGGGTAAGTAATCATTTATCTAGAAAACAAAAGGAAAATATCCCCTCTATATCCTTCTTAAAATCTCCTTACACATGAAAATTATTCAATTTTTTCTATAAGTTAGTTATTCTAAAATGAGGTATCCATAAAGTAACTTGTAACTGATGCTTTGTTAAATTGGTACTAATGAGCTTATAGAAACAAGCAAAAAAAGCATGTCCTGAAGAAAGATGAATCAGAACATGCTCTTAATTTATTTATTTGATACTATAGACGTTGATCTTTCTGGAAGTTTAGTTGAAAATGATCCGCTTCATTGTATACCCCGAATTCATATCCTTTTTCCTTATAAAATTTAATAATTTCAGGAAGCGCTTGTAATGTTTGTGGTTTTTCATGCATTAGAACTACTTCCACATCTTCTGTTGTTGTACGCTTTACATTCTCTATAATTTGCTGTGGATTACCTTTTAATTTCCAATCATTTGAATCTATCGTCCAATCCCAAACTTTTATTCCTGCTTCTACAATTTGGTTACGAATTTCCTCGCCCTTTAATCCTGGTGCAGATCCATATGGCGGACGAACTAGTTTAGGAGTTGTACCCGTAATATTATGGATAAGAGCTAACGTTTCTTTCATCTCCGGTACAAATTGTCCTTTTTTGTATAACTTATCACTATTATGTGTCATACTATGAGCACCAATATAATGTCCTTCTTTTACTGCTCGCTTTACGTTTTCCTGAAAAGCGGTATTCTGTAAATTGCTACCTTGCATAAAAAATGTCGAAGCAACATGTTGCTCTTTTAGTACATCTAAAAATTTCCCAGTTAATTCGCTAGGACCGTCATCGAATGTTAAATAAACAACCTTTCCTACCGGTTTTCCATCAGGTCTTTTCTGTTTTGCTGGTGGTGTTTCCTTTTTCTTTTCTTGTTGTTGCGTATTAACTTGATTACTACTTTCATTAGCTACTCCCTTCGCTGGGATAGAGTTCCATTTCCCAATTAAAAAGAATGTGAAAAAGGTCGTTGCTAAAACAACCCCTAGAGATAGTATTGCCTTAGTTCCTACATTTGTTTTTTTCTTATTTTGTGATTCTTTCATTATGTTTCGATCCTTTCCCTACTAATTTTCATATTCATTATTTATACAGCTAAGCATTAACTCCAGTTGATATTTACAATAAATAGATTAATAGAGGAAGGTGAAGATAAAATGCAGATAATGTCGAAATTAGTTAAAGAATAGCGTACTGCATCCACTCTTTAGAAAAATATTGTTTTCTCTAATACAGTTAAATTTGAAAACTGGATATACATCCAAAATAAAAAATACTACTCTTTCTAAACAAAATTTTTATATCAAGATAATAGTATACTGTTATAAAGATAAAATACTGAGTTAGCCATACTATTGAAATTCTATTATAATTTTGTAATTGGAATTAATTTGAATCAAATAAAGAACTAGAAGAAATATTATTATGTGGAGGTGCTCCGATGAATCTTTTAATTAGAGAGTTAGAAAAAAATGATTTAGACAATTTCCCGAAGATCGATGACAGTTTTATAGTGAATGCTCGGTTAATTCTTTCTCTTTCCAAAGTAAATAGACGCATAGAATATACAGTAGAAGACGTTCCAAGTTATGAAAAAAGTTATTTACAAAATCAAGATGATAATGAAGAACTGGCTTACAATGAATATATAAATAAACCTAATCAAGTCATTTACATAGCACTGTTACATAACCAAATCATTGGATTAATGGTATTGAAAAAGAATTGGAATCACTATGCTTACATAGAAGATATAACGGTGGATAAAAAATATCGTACACTCGGAGTTGGTAAAAGATTGGTTGATCAGGCAAAGCGATGGGCAAAAGAAGGCAACATGCCCGGGATCATGCTTGAAACGCAAAATAATAATGTCGCAGCATGTAAATTTTATGAAAAATGTGGATTTGTAATTGGTGGGTTTGATTTTCTTGTTTATAAAGGTTTAGATATTGAAAATGATGAAGTTGCAATTTATTGGTATTTATATTTCAAATGAAACTGTTTTTAGCATTAAACAAAGTCAAAATAAAAACCCCAATTTCTCCATATTAAAATTGAGAAATTGGGGTTAAGTTATTTAACAAGATTTTTTATCTAAAACAGATAACTAATTAATAATCCTGCCGATAATAAGAAGCCAAAAATCGTATTTGTCATTGCTGTTGATTTCATTGCGATGCGCATATACCCAGGGTCCTTTGCTCCTTTTTGGAAACTTTGAATAGCAGAGATTGGCTTTCTCAAACCTAGGAACATAACTAATGCCCAAGGGCTTATATAACCCATCAATACAATCACCGCAATCCATAAATAAGCAATGAAAAAGGCTACAGCTAGTGTTACTATTGCTTTTTCTCTCCCAAGGAGGATTACCAACGTCTTTCTTCCACCTTTAATATCTTCTTCGATATCTCGGATGTTATTCGACATGTTGATTGCACCTACTAAAATCCCAATTGGAATGGAAATCAATACACTTTCAATCGTTATCGTATTTGTTTGAATAAAGAAAGCAATAAGTACAAAACATGTCCCCATTAACAATCCAGAAACTAATTCTCCAAACGGAGTGTACGCAATTGGTAATGGACCACCTGTATATAAATAGCCAACCGCCATTCCAATTAAACCAATAACCACTAACCACCAACTACTATTCATACAAATATAAATGCCAATAAAAGCTGCTACGACATATAATAAAAGCGCAACTGTTAACACATTTTTTGGCTTCAATCCATGACGGACAATTCCGCCACCGATGCCAACGGATTCAGCAGTGTCTAATCCACGTTTGAAATCATAGTACTCATTAAATAAATTCGTTGCGATTTGCAATGCTAAACATGCAAGCATCATCGCAATAAATAAAAGCCAATCAATTTTGGCAACATAAAGTGATGCCACTGTTCCTAAAATTACAGGAGAAAACGTCGCCGTTAATGTATGTGGGCGCGTCATCTTCCATATTAATTTAGCGGAACTAATTTCTTTTTCATTCCCCATAACTCTGTTCAATCTCCCTACATTTTAAGTATAAATTACTAGCAGTATCTTTCTATCTATTTCCTGCCACGCATCCATTCATTATATCAATAAATGATTATCCTTTCTAACAAATCTACTTTTAATAAAGTAAAAATTATAAAATGAAACTTTAATTAGTAGAAGTTTTGTCACCCCCACTGATTATTAGTACATATTCAGTGGGATTTTACGGGCAGCCCTCCCTCCCATTCGCTGAATTTTTAAGGAGGAAATCTTATCCGCCCGCAAATATTGGGATAAATAAAAGAGCCAACTCATATGAGCTAGCTCTTTCATCTCTTATTTTATAAAAATTCAATAGTTACGCTACATTGAAAAACAGATAAATCCTACTTTTGTAGCCCATTAATAATGGTATCTATATTCCATTTCATCATTTTTAAGTAAGTATCTCCATCCTCACCTGATTTACCTAGTGAGTCTGTAAAAATTGTCCCTGCAATTGGCACGTTTGTTTCTTTTGAAACAGTTTCCATACTACGTCGATCTACACTTGTTTCAACAAATAAAGCTGGCACTTTGTTTGTTTGAATTAAACTTACAACATCTCTAATTTGATCTGGCGTACCTTGATTCTCTGAGTTAATTTCCCAAATGTATCCCGTCTTAATGTCATATGCTTTTCCAAAGTATTTAAAAGCACCTTCGCTAGAGATTAAGAAACGTTTTTCTTCAGGAATTTGATGAATTCTGTTTACTGTCTCATCGTGTAACTTTTGAAGTTCTGCTACATACTCATCAGCATTTTTAGTATAGAACTCTTTATTTTTAGGATCTTCTTTAATTAATGCCTGCTTCACATTTTCAGCGTATAAAATACCATTTTTAATATTCATCCAAGCATGTGGGTCTGGTTCTTTTTCTAATCCTTTTGTTTCTAAGTAAATAGCTTCTACACCTTCACTTACTTTATAAACCGGTGCATCTTTCGCTGATTTATTTGCCGTTTTTAATAGCTTTTTAAACCACGCTCCACCTTCTTCTAGGTTTAGCCCATTGTAAAATACCATATCTGCATCTGTCATTTTCATAACATCTTTTGGTAGTGGATCATATTCATGCGGGTTAGCTCCGATTGGAACAAGACTATGAATCTCAACTTTATCTCCACCAATTTGCTTCACCATATCATATATAATGGAGTATGTAGTTACAACTTTTAATTTTCCATTACCCTCTTCTTTTCCATTTGTGTTACTCGAACACGCTGTTAATGCAAATACAAAAATACAAATTACCGATAATACAACATTTTTAAATTTCATCATTATCCTCCAATCAATTATGACAACTCTGCTCTATTTTTTCTAATTTTGATAGCTCTCCAAAACAAACCTTGTGACGGTGAGAAAAAGAATGCCAATCCGAACAAGAATGTTGCGACAAGAACAATTGTTGCACCTGAAGCAAGATTATAAGAGAAACTAAAATATAACCCTACTACAGATGAAAGCGCACCAATGCCTGCTGCTAAATAAATCATGACCCATAAACGGTTTGTTAATAAATACGCTGTAGCCGCTGGTGTAATAAGCATCGCAACGACTAGAATAATTCCAACAGTTTGAAGTGAAGCTACTGTAACCATTGTAAGGAGAATCATTAAGCCATAATGAATCCATTTATTCGGTAATCCATAGCTTTGCGCCATCGTTGGATCAAACGTGGATACGAGTAATTCTTTGTAAAACAACATTACAAGACCAATAATGACCACTCCAATAATCAGTGTCATCCACATATCAGAAGAACGAACGGATAAGACATTCCCGAATAAAATATGATACAAATCAGAACTACTCTTCATAAAGGTAATTAAAATAATCCCTACAGCGAAAACAGATGTAAACATAATTCCTATCGCCATATCATGTTTAATACGACTATTTTGACTTACAAATCCGATTCCTACTGCAGTAATAACACCTGTTAAAACCGCTCCTATAAAATAGTTCATTCCAATCATATAAGAAAGCGCTACTCCTGGAAGAACAGCATGTGAAATGGCATCACCCATTAATGCCATACCTCGTAAAATAATAAAACATCCAATGACACCACAGATAATTCCTACCATAACGGAAGTTAATAACGCCTTCTGCAGAAAACTATACTGCGTTAATGCATCTATAAATTCTACAATCTTCATGATGAATGTACCTCCGCTGCATTATTAAACAATATTCCTTGATTCACATACGCTTTTGACATAACAGTTGGTTCTAATACTTGGCGTACTTCTCCGTAATGAATTAAACTTTTATTCATTAATAGTAATGTATCAAAATACGATTCTGCTTTACTTAAATCATGATGGACAACGACAATCGTTTTTCCTTCTTTACGTAGTTCCCTAAGAATTTTAATGATTGTCTCTTCACTTGTTACATCAATTCCGACAAACGGCTCATCTAAGAAGAATATTTCCGCCTTTTGCGCTAAAGCTCTCGCCAAAAAGACACGTTGTTGTTGTCCACCTGACAACTCACCGATTTGGCGATTTTTAAACTCTTCCATTCCGACTTTTTTTAAGCAATCAAACGCCCAATCCCGATGCTCTTTCTTCGGTCTTTTCATCATACCTAAAGATGGATACGTTCCAATTAGCACGACATCTAAAACTGTAATCGGAAAGTCCCAATCTATATCACTTCTTTGCGGTACATATGCAACACTCTTTCTAACGCTTCGAATATCCTCTCCAAGAATTTGGACATATCCCTTATCATTTGGGATTAAATCTAATACAGCTTTCATTAAAGTAGATTTCCCCGCTCCATTTGGACCAATAATTCCAACGAGCTTCCCTTTTTCAATATCGAAGGAGACATTTTGAACTACTTGATTCCCTTGATACGATACAAACAAATCTTTAACAATTATAGCCTCACCCATTTTTTATGCATTCCCCTTTCTTTTTTTCGTGTATATAATTATTTTGCGCAAAGGCAACTTTTAAGCAAAAAAATATAAAGCGAATGTAAACCCGCGCTTAAGTTTCCTTAAGGAAACTTTTTTATATGAGTCAAATTATATAAGCTATATGAAAATTTGTAAACTAAATTTTACTAATTTATAAATATATAAAGAAAATAATTAGAAATGTGGAACAAAATATATTATCTATTTTATGATTTTTTGAAAAAGATATTACTGTGAAAAAATAAGCAATATAGTATATAAATGAAAGAACCTACTCGTATGAGTTGGCTCTTTCTCTTTTACAATATTTGATACGCTCTGCAGCAAAAAATATAATTAAATTACTTCCAAACAACACCTCGCCTCTCATATTCCATTCTATATTCAACAGCAGCTGCAATTTTAGAACTTGCGAACTTTTCCGTAATCCAAAGAGCTAAATCAGTTCCTGAAGTAACTCCTCTTGCAGTAATAATATCGCCTTGATCTACAATTCGGTAATAAAGAAGTTCTGCCCCATATTTACTCATTTCACCCTGTGCCAAATGGTGCATCGTCGCCTTTTTACCATTCAATATACCTGAGGCTGCTAGTAGCATACCTCCTGTACAAACTCCCGCAACAATCGTTCCTTCATTATGCATCTCTCTAATCGTTTCTGTCAGTGTTCCAAGCTCTGCTTGCTTTCGTGCCCCATGTTCAGCTTTATGATTCCAGCCACCACCAGGTACAATTAACAAATCTGGGCGATTATCCATTCGTAAAAAATCATGTAGTGTAACCGTAACTCCAAACGAGGTAGTAACTTCTTGTTTTCGTTCACTTGATACGAGTTCAACTGTAAACGGAGCCCCTTCTTCTATTGCTCTTTTCAGTACTTCAAACGGCGCGAAAGAGACAAGTTCTCCGAAGCCATCAAACAATACAATTTGTATTTTCATTTTCGGACACCCCATATAGTTTCTTTTTTGAATCGTAAATTAGGACAATAAATGTTATCTACAAATTAACAATGAAGATAGTCTTTCTCCTCTCACTCTATAAACTTCAAAATGTTCCTCTAGCTGCCCCGCATCTTCTAATACATTTAGCGTTTTCTTCACAAAATTCCAATTCAAACTACCAGATAACCATAATAATGAAGACAGTCTTTTATAATCGTTTGAGGTTAAAATATTATTAGCCTTATATCCTTCTAAAAATGAACTAGCAACACTTGAACATACTTCATGCGAGTGTATTCCTTCTGTTCGAGAATACCACTTTATTAAAAAGGCTAACCCTTCAACGCGGTCAACATAACTAATAGATTCAAAATCCACAATTCCTTTTACCTTTTGACTTGATCCCCATAAAACATTCAAAGGATTTAAATCGGTTTGTACAATAAACTCCAAATTATTCGTATATACACATTCTATATGACACTTAGCGAGCTCTATATACCCCCGCAATTCCTTACATGTACCACCTTTATTTTCTAATAGCTTTATAAACTCACCATATCCATCTAAATGCGATTTCTTTTGAAAAGTCGAGCTTTGAAATGTACTAGAAATATCATGTATATTTCTTGCTTCCTTTCCAAAAATCTCTGCCATTGTTTCTGTACAATGAGTAACATGCTCCCCTTCAATCCAAGTAGACAATACAAACCGGTACTGTTCATCATTCCAAGTAACAAATGTAAATGACCCTCCCGCCTGATTCTCCTTAATCTGCATAAATGGGATTCCATGCTCTCGTAAATAATACGTAAATCGTACTTGCTCTTTCAATTGTTCATTTGATAACGGCCCAAAAGCTGGATTGATTGTTCGATCGCTATTGATAAACCGTGCGGAATACCGATCTCCATTTACGATAATTTTATAGTGTAGATCGGTATGCCAACTGTTCTTATGTAATTCTTCTTCCACTATTAGTGAATGAATTTCTTTAAAATAATTTATTACTACATTTCTTATTATACGTTTCACCCTATTCCCCTTTCATGCAAAAATTCATTCTTGTACTTCCGAATAAAAACCTTTTAAAGTGAGGATTTTTAAGATACACCTAATGTATTCAAATAAAGAATTCTATCCTACTGTGGAGTAATAATAAAGTTATGTAATTTTGTCGCCAAAATTACAATAGCCTTCTATCTATGTAGATGAAAGAAGGCTACTAAATCTTTTTAAAAATCTAGTTATTTCATAGTGAATGTATTATTGATTAAATAATACATTTGTTTAATACAAGTACTAAATAAGAAAAAATAACCGTTATAATGCAATTAACAAATTGAGGATTTTCATTTAAACTTTATAAAACTCAAATGTATTTTTTTCTATACATATTGTTTCATCAGAGGTTTTGATAATGATATCAAAACGCTGACTATACGAATGCATAAATACTTCATATTGAATCCGGCGTTCTTCATGAGACTGCCTTAAATAATTTATATCGGCTCCCCTTTCAGCTATATCCCGGCTTGATCTTCTTATTAGTTCCGTTTCGCCATCTGTATAAAAATAAATTTTCAAATCAAATAAATCAGGATTAATAAATGCGGCGCTCATTCCTTCCACAATCGTTACTTTATTTTCCGAAGAAATCAACTTACTTTTCATATAATGCGTATCTATCGTATAAAAATCTATCCCAGCTCTAACCATATGAATATCTCTTTCTAAAGCTGCCAAATGGTGCGCAGCTGGATGACAAGCTGTCATTTTATAACGATGATTTTCATTTTGATATGTATAGTGAATCACTGCATGCTTACGGATATCCGAACTAACAATGTAAGGATCTGTATTAATATAATTTACTTCATTTTGATTTAGTAGGTTTACGAGTCTATTAGTAAACGTTGTTTTTCCAGCTGCACCATGTCCTGAAATACCGATAACAATTTGTTCATCTCTCATCTTTAACCAATTTATGATTTCTTGTAACAACTTATCCATCATTATCCCCCTTGCGCTAATATACTACCCTTTATTTCAATATCCAAAAATCCCTTTATTTAATTATACATAAAAAGGGAAAGATAGTGTGATTATTCATCATACCACCTCTAATTCTAAGCAACTTTATTATCTTTTATATGACTTTATTATTTATGAACACCTACATGATTAAATACATTTCTAACTTTATAAACCCAACAGAATATCCTCTGCTTTTCGGTAATTTATGCGAACCAATGCAGTCATAACTATGTACAATAAAAAAAGAGCCAATCATACAATAGAAGATTGACTCTTTCCTTTATTTACTCCCCTGTTTCAGAAAATCTCTTTATACGTTTTCCAATTTCATCGCGAACACGTTGAAATTCAGACCACCCTTTTCCTGCCGGGTCATCAAATCCCCAGTGAACACGATTTACGTGCGGAGGTGTCGAAGGACAAACCGAATCCGCATGACTACAAAGGGTAACAACTAAATCAGCGTTATTTAAAATATTTACATCAATTATATCTGATGTTTGATTCGTTATGTCAATATTAACTTCTTTCATCGCTTTAATAGCATTTGGATTTACTCCATGTGCTTCAATACCTGCAGAATATACATTCCACTTATCCCCTACATATTGTTTGCCCCATGCTTCTGCCATTTGGCTTCGGCATGAATTTCCTGTGCATAAGAAATAAATTGTCTTTTTATTTTCCATGTTGTTTTCCGCCTTTGTTTTTAATTATACTGGTTGATTATTAAAATATTTACGCTTAAACCAAAAAGCGACGTTTACAAGTGCAATCATTACAGGTACTTCCACTAACGGTCCGATAACAGCTGCAAATGCTGCGCCCGAATGAATACCAAACACACCAACTGCTACAGCAATTGCTAACTCAAAGTTATTACTACCTGCTGTAAATGCTAACGTTGTAGTTACCGGATAGTTGGCACCAATTTTCCTTCCCATAAAGAAAGATACAAAAAACATTACAATAAAATAAATGAGTAACGGAATCGCTATTCTTACCACATCTAGTGGCACACTAACAATCATCTCCCCTTTTAAGGAGAACATGATGATGATTGTAAATAGTAATGCAAGTAATGTAAGTGGACTAATCTTCGGTATAAATACCTTTTCATACCACTGTCTACCTTTTAACTTAACGAGTACAAATCGCGTCAACATACCTGCTATAAAAGGAATTCCCAAATAGATAAACACGGATTTCGCTACTTCTACCATTGTAATATCGACAATAGCCCCTTCAATTCCTAACCATTCTGGAATGACTGTTACAAACACGTATGCATAAACGGAGAAGAATAGCATTTGGAATACTGAGTTAAAAGCCACTAAACCTGCTGCATACTCTTTATCCCCATCTGCAAGATCGTTCCAAACGATTACCATGGCAATACAGCGTGCTAAACCAATCATAATGAGCCCGACCATGTATTCTGGCTTATCAGGAAGAAAAATAATTGCTAAAACAAACATAAGTACAGGTCCGATAATCCAGTTTTGTACTAAAGATAAAACCAATACTTTTACGTCTTTAAATACTCGGCCCATTTCCTCGTAACGAACCTTTGCTAATGGTGGATACATCATGACAATTAAACCAGCAGCAAGCGGAATAGACGTCGTTCCAACTTGTAATGTATTCAGTCCATCTACTACACTAGGAAACACAAACCCTAAACCAATTCCAACTGCCATAGCTAGAAAAATCCATAGTGTTAAATATCGATCTAGAAAAGATAAACGTTTCATTTTATCCCCCTTCTTCTATGAAAAACCAAAATATATTTCATAGATAATTTCTCTCTTTTATATGTAATTAATCAATTTTTTTTGATTAATAGAATAAAATTTTAACAGCAGCTACCTTTGCCTGTTTTTCTAAAGATACAGCATAATTCTTCTGATAATAAATTATTTACTTCCGCATCATTTAAATCATAATAACTCCACGTACCTTTTGTTTCTTTTACAATTAAACCTGCATCTAATAAGATTTTTAAATGATAGGACAACTTGGATTGCGTCATTTCAAAAACTTCAGTTAAATCACATACACACGTCTGACCTCGCTGACAAAGCTCATACATAATTTCTAAACGTTTCTGATCCGCCAACGCTTTAAATTTTTTCTCATAGAGCTGAAAATCTTGTGCCATTTTAGTTCACTCTCCCTTCATCAATTTTTTTTGATATTTATAGTATATATGTAGTTTAGCTCTTTATGCAACTAATTAATCAATTTTTTTTGATTAATATATTCTTCTCTTCTTTCTCTTAACAGAACTTTTAAGTTATTAAATTACAAAATGCCCTGCATAACAGGGCTATTTTGTAGAATTATGCATGTTTGTATTTGAAATCATACGAAATACTTTCACATAGAAAACTGCACTAACAAGGGTACAAAGCAATATAATTCCGAACACAACAATTGGAGATAGCCATGTAGAAAATACAATCATTATTGGTGCAATAAAACGCCCAATGGTAAATTGTAAATTAGATGCTGCCATATACTGTCCTCTAGAATTTTCAGGTGCATATTTACTGACAAAACTATGTACAACTGGCGAACGAATCAATTCCCCAATAGTTAATATTGCCATAAAGCCAAATAGTAGCCATATATTCGTTGTTAACCCTATTAGAAACATACCCATTCCAAATAATATATTAGAGACAATTAAAACGTTTCGGTCGCTCCAATTCTCAAAATATTTTGCAACAGGTAAAGAACATAAAACAAACAAAATGCCATTTAACCCCATCATCCATCCGAAAATTTCAGTATTACTCAAAGAGAATGAACCAATATTCCATGAGAAAAGAGATTGAGTTGGTACAAATTCCTTTACATATAATGCAAGATAAAGATCTAGCTGCATGAAAGCTATCATAATCAAAACTCCCGCAAATATGTAAAGAGAGAAAATTTTATCACTAAAAATTTTCATATAATTATTCCATTGTTCTTTAAAGATTTTTGATATTGGATTGTTATCTCCATCATTTTTAGAAGCTTCGGGCAGCGTTTCTCTAATTATGAAATAGATTGCTATAAAATAAATAAATGTAACAATTGTACAAGTCCATAACAATTCACTTCGATAATGAAAGAAGAAAAATGAACCTAACACTGGTCCAAATACAGCACCAATATTATTTGCTGTAACAAAAGTGGCAAAGACCACCCTTCTATCCTTTTCTGGCACTATATCAGCTATCATTGCAGAACTTGCTGGACTGTATATTGCCCCGCTAATTCCAATACCGATATAGGCTAAATAATTAATCCAATGTGAATGAGATAAAGCAAAAACTGCAAACATTGCTACTTGTATGATTGTGCCTAATAGCATGACAGGTCGACGCCCTAATCGATCAGCTAAATATCCACCTAACAAATTACCTATTATGCCTACAAGAGGTATAATTGCCATTAAAATTCCGCCAATTGCTTTACCAAAAGCATCGCTATAGTATATTGCCATAAACGGAAAATACATCCAAAACAATGTATTGAACATAGTTTCGCCAATCAATCTAGTTTTTAAATTTCTGTCCCAAGATAACCATTTCAACGTAATACATCCCCTATTTCAACTTTTCAAATATTCACTATACATTTTATAAACTGTCAGTCCAAGGGAAATATAATAACATAAAGTGAATTTATTTTACAAATTAATATAGAAATATAAATTTTAATTACAACACATTCTCTAGTTATTATCCTTTAATGCAATTCGAACTCACAGATCACCGTTACTATTAAACTAGACTAGACCAGATCCAAGATATCACTAAAGAAATTCATCCTCAAAATTAATGAAGAAACAAATGATTCATAAATAGAAAAGAACATTGATTTTTTTCAATGTTCTTTTCTATTATTTCTGCATATGAATTAGATTTATATTCGAAAAAGTGCCTTACCCCTGATTCCTCTGTGCCTCTCTAAACTCCTCCTTCACCTTCTCTAACAACCCTTCTTCCGTAATTAATCGATACGCCGTATTTGCTAATGCTTTTGCCGATGTAATTAATGCCTTATCTCCAAGTTCTGAACGTGCTGCTTCTCTAAATTCATTCGTATGTGCAATTAAGTCATCTGGTCCGATTTTAATGTACGGATGAATTGTCGGTACGACTTGACTTACGTTTCCTGCGTCGGTTGAACCGATCCCTACTCTTTCTTTACGATTTACCTCTTCACCTAATAGTTCTAATTCTTCCGCTACGATATCGTTATATGTTTTTGTTACGAGTAATTCATCGATTTCATTTTGGAATTGATGAATTTTTACTTTTGCACCTGTTGCTAACGCTGCTCCCTCAGCAATGTTTCTTACTTTTTCTGTTACTTCTGCACATCTTTTTCGCGTTGCTGCGCGGATGAAGAACCTTGCCGCGGCGTAGTCAGGAATAATGTTAGGTGCTTTTCCGCCTTCTGTAATAACGCCATGAATTTTCACGTCTGACGGAAGTTGTTGGCGAAGTGCGTTAATACTGTTATAAAGCTGAATAACCGCATCTAATGCATTAATCCCTTCTTCTGGTGAGGCTGCAGCGTGAGCTGTTTTTCCGTAAAAATGAAAATCAAGTGGATCGACTGCTAATGAAGGACTCGTTGTCGCTGTCTTTGCGCTCGGATGAATCATAAGCGCCGCATCAATGTCTTTAAATAAACCTGCCTTTACATAACTTGATTTCGCGCTACCATTTGGCCCGCCTTCTTCTGCTGGTGTACCAAACACGACAACTTCCCCGCCAATTTCTTCAAGCGTTTCTGATAATGCGATTGCTGCTGCAACGCTAATTGTGCCAATTAAATTGTGACCACACGCATGACCTAGTCCTGGTAAAGCGTCATACTCCGCTAAAAATGCAATGACTGGTCCTTGTTTTCCTGAACTTTTTCGCGCGATAAAACCTGTTTCATGTCCAGCTATATTGTGTTGCAGCTGAAATCCTGCACTACCTAGTAATAAGCTTAACGTTCTGGATGCGTAAAACTCTTGGTTTCCAATCTCCGGATTCGCATGAATATCATGACTTGTTTCTATGTACTTTTCCTTATTTCTTTCGATACTCTCTTCAATTGTTTTTCTTTGTGACGTTACTCCTGTCGCTCCCATTGTTCTTCCTCCTTTTATTTTCACGTAAAAAAGCCTCTTTCTAAAAGATAGAAAGAGGCTTCTGTATATACAATCAAAATGAGCTTCTTTCTTATCTTTCAAGTTACCTTGCTGGAATTGGCACAGTATTCATAACGAATCCGCTGCCGAGGTATCATAGGGCCAGTCCCTCCACCTCTCGTGATAAGAATTTTCATAAAATTATATTAAATTACATTCATTCTAAGTTCATTCCAAATAAAAGTCAAGGAATTCCTATCCGAATTTACCGAATATCTAAAAATCCTTTTAATACACCAATTGTTTCTGGCGCTTGCAGTCTGGCACATACGTACGGAAATTCTGTACTACCTTCAAACATCATTTGAGATGTAAGCGGTGCGCCTGCCCAGAAGATTTCATCATCAATTACGATAAACGGGAATGCTTTATTTTGTCTTTGTAACTTTACATTTTTCAGTGGAACTGGTCCATCACTATAAACTGTTATCTGTGCATTTGTACGCATTAACGCTTGCCATACTCGCTTATCCACTTGTTTTGTACTTGGAAGTGAAATAATAATTTTTCGTTTTGCGGCTAAAATATCTTTTAATAACCCTTTCGGCTCTTCAAGATTCATTTCCATAAACCAGCGTAAACGTTTCGAAATTTTCCGTTCCCACAATTGTCTTGATGTCGTGCGATCATACACATCTCCATGACGTTCTATATGAGCTGTTAATTGTGATAACGCTTGTTTTCTCGAAAGGTTTTTACGCATATAATGGCAATCTGATAATTGAATGAACTTCCCTCTCGCTCTTGTCACTGCTACATTGACGAGGCGATGGTTTTTGTGATCAAAGAATAATACGCCAGGTCGTTCTTGCGGATAACTGTCAACCGTATCAAAGATCATCATATCTCTTTCAGAACCTTGGAACTTATGAACTGTCGCCGCTAAAACTGGTATGTTTTGATATTTCGTTCTCTGCAACATTTCTCTAATACACGTTGATAAAAAGCGTGACTGCGCCCTGTAAGGTGTCACAACACCAATCGACTGAACACCGTCTAACAATCCGATTAACATCATTTGCATCGCTACTAAACCAGACATAATGTTAAAACGTGAACCAGAAGCCGCATCTTTTAACGAAAAAGCTCCCATTTGGCTCGTATCAAATAAAACACTCGCTTCATTTGCGAACGGCTGCAATTGCGCAAGTTCTTTACGCTCTGAAACAGAAGGATGATCGTATACTCTATTTTTATAAATAAACGAATTCGTAAACTTCGATATATCCGCATGCATACGTCTTTGTTCCTGCAACATAAATAGGTTCGGATGTGCTTCTGATTTATTAACAGACTCAACAATCCCAGCATGGTAAAACATATCTTCCCCAAGCCATTTGCGAACAAGTTCATGGTTCGCCATCGCAATTGGAGGTAATTGTAAAAAGTCGCCACAAACAACGATACGTTTTCCAAGTGAAGCAGCTAATGCGATTTGCGGAACGAACGCCATACTCACTTCATCTACGACAACTAAATCAAATGTACGCTCATAAATTAGCGCATCAATTGCACATTTTGATAGAGTTGCACCAATTACTTTCGCATTTTCAATATATTCTTTTTCTACTTCTTTAATTTTCGCTTTTTGCTTTCGAAGATCACTTTCAATCTCTTGTATACGCTTCTTATCAGCAGAAGTCGCTTTATATGATAAAATCTTTTCACGAAGATCTTGTCGTGTTTCTTCTAAATAGAGTCTTTCTTCTCCCCAAGATCCGTTCGTCGTTTCAACTAGCTTCGACGTAAGTAATGTTTCATGATTTCGTATATGTTCATGTTGACTATAACCGTAACGAACAATTTCGCCAGGTGTCCATTTCTTTTTCTTCTCAATTTGTTTCGTTACTTCGCTCATTAATACGTCCACTGCCGCATTACTATGAGCTAACACAAGTACCGATTTTCCTTTTTGGTAATGAGCCGAAATAATACGTGATAAATTGTACGACTTCCCTGTTCCAGGCGGTCCCCATACGTACGTTGTCGGATTGTAAAACGAACGATATGCTAGTTCATTTTTCGGATTTTTCATCTTCTCAATATGCTTCGGACTGCTCGTCCCATCAACGAGACGCTTTATACGATTACGTTTTAGCTTATCTTTACGTGCTTCTTTCAATCGCTCTTGCAGTTGCTCTAAAAGTTGCCACGGTTCACTGTATAAAACCGCTTCTCTTATTTCACCTTGTATATAATCATTTAATTTCAATTCTATTTCTAATCCATGTACAGATAATACTTCTCCTGTCGCTTCCTCACCATCGAACTCAATTCGAATTGGTGAACCTTCAGGTAAACTTACTTCCGAAATAAGCTGAAATACATACACTGTATTCTCATAATCTGTATATAAAAAACGACCGTTCATGATAGAAATTTTACTACCACCTATCGTTTTCCAATGTTTAATTTCATATGCTAATGCATAATGCCACTCTTTCATCGTTTCCGATAATGAAGGAGTTTGAGTAGGTATATTCATCGTATAATCTCCTTCCTTCTCCCCAAACATACTTTCTCACTATACCATACAACACGCTTAAATTTGTAAGGTTTTTATCTTGCTTATTTTCTTAATTTTCAATAATATATTGTATATAATTTTCAGAAAGAAGGAATCTACATGCCAGTTAGAAGAATTGAACACGTAGGACTTATGGTTGCAAACTTAGAAACATCTATTACTTTTTATGAAAAAGTAGTTGGCTTACAGCTCATTAAGCGAATGGGACACCCAAACCCAGACTTAAAACTCGCTTTTTTAGGTGTAGAAGAATCGAAGGAAACGATACTTGAATTAATTGAAGGCTACAATTCTTCTCTTCCGGCAGAAGGAAAAGTACATCACATTTGCTTTAAGGTAGATTCATTAGAAGAAGAAATCACAAGACTAAAGAAACACACAGTAACCTTTTTACTAGGAGAAGAAGTCGAAACATTACCAGATGGAACACGTTACATATTCTTCGCTGGTCCTGATGGAGAGTGGATTGAGTTTTTTGAGACGGAGAGATAAAGCAAACCTTTATTTTGCGGGATAGAAAAGGAGCCGGAATTACGGTCCTTGTTTTTAACCAGTAACAATGAAACATACCTCCAACCTAAGAATTTACCAAGATTAAAAATACAATCATTTTGTTAGGAGGAGAGAATGGGAAATACAGTCTTTATTATTGTTTTTTGGATACTGATACTATTTCCAATCCTTTATGTAATCAAGATAAAGGATTGGAATATAAAAACAGCTGCCTTATTTGTTGGAAGGATTCTATTAAGTATTGTCTATTTTATAAATGGAATGGTATTAGGTCTGCAACGAAATTGGGTAGAACCTCCCTATGAAACAGAATGGGATTTCTTTGTAAAGTCTTTACTAAACGGAAAAACTGATGCACTTATACACTTGTTACTTCTAATTATTATCATTACTTTGGATCTATTCATTACATTTTATTATATCAATAAAAAGAAATAGGATATTCTCTCCTATTTCTTTTTTATGAGTAGCGCCATATCGTTATCAAACTAAGGTTTTATGTTGCCCCTAAACAATAATTTTTTACATTTTTACTCTGGAGATGTCAATTTTACTATATTTTAGGTATTTATTTTTACTAGCTTGATGGACATGGGGGTGATTTATTTTCTTAGGCTGATAGGCATGTGGTGCTATCCCATTGCTATTAAGCTAAGAATTTAATTGTAATATCATTTAAGGTAATACTTAAGATACAAATAAAATATCTTTTCCATGTCGCACTGTTTTATTGAAGTCTATCCCGAGTTGTAGCTAGTTCAATGCGACTGTAAATTCGGAGTTCGGTGCGCCAGCAAATACAACCGTTCCGTTCTCTGGTAGTTTCACTTTGTTATTATCACTAACGACGGTAAAATTGACGCATACTCCATTCTCATCATACACCGCGAATGAACTTCCTGATGGCAACTCCACATTCATCGTTTTCCCTGCTGCCTCTTGCGGGACCGTAAACCATTTCGCATGCCCATTTTTTTGCAATGTAACTTTCGATAATTGACCTGTATCAAGGGGTGTTACGTTAGATTCACTGACGTATAAAAAGCTGGACATCTCCATATATTCAGTACCATCCTCTGTATAGAAATGGGCTTCCTTTGTATCCCGCCCATTCATCACAGGAATTTGAATTTGATGCGTCGCCATATTCGGACCTGTAATTTTTTTGCCGTCCCAATATCCATCCTTGATCGTAATTTGTGTGTTAAGAGGCATTAGTTGCCCTAGATAGTTCATAGAATTAAATTTTTCGTTAACGAGATAGAACTTGCCACCCTCGCGCTTCGCCCATGCAGCAGCTGTTTTCTTCGGTAACACATTGTTTTCTAATTTCTGGGCTAAATAGTGAGTCAGCACATTTTGCCCCAATCCCGGTGATAATTCATATGTGCTCTCTCTCAAATAAACTTTTCCATTCTTCTCTGTGACGAAGTTAAGCTTGGAAGTACCCTTCTCATTTATAAAGCTTCCATCCGCCGTATATACATATTTTTCTTCCGGTTTAGTTGGTAAAACCAGTTCTCCCTTCTTCGTAATTTCTATTTTGAAATGGCTATAGCTATTTCCATAAAATCCTGCTTTTTTTACCACGTCTTGAGGTACTTTAGCCTTGACGGGCTTGCCGAAGGATTTATCTGGCTTTATATCCTTAATTGTCCCTTTCTCTTTAAGCCTAGCTAGCAGTAATTTATTTGCCAACAGTTGATTTGTCATGCTGCTGCCGCCGGAGGACAATACAGCTGCTGCCATCTTCTGTTCTGGAAGCACGACCAATGTAGCATGTTGCAGTATCGTATCCCCACCCTTAGTCAACGCTTTTATCCCATATTCACTGAATGGGTATAGTTTCACACTATCCCAGCCAAGTCCATAGTTGAACACATTTCCGCTATCTCCCGGCCACATTCCTTTTTTATATTCTTCTTGTTCCATCGCCTTGACTGCTTTATTAGAGAGAATTTCTTTTCCCTGTCCCATAAATATTTGTGAGAATCGCACCACATCTTCTGCAGTAGAAGAGATTCCTCCCGTACCAATTAGATTCACCATTTCACTTGGTAGCTGTCCCTGGTATGTCGGAGAATACAGTCCAGCCCGCTTTTCGTCTTCCCATTTGTCTTGCGATGTTATCGTATGATTCAGTTTTAATGGCTCTGTAAACTTTTGATGTAGAAATTCAGTAAAACTCATACCGCTGACTCTTTCTACCAAGATCTCAGCCAGTGTAAAACCGTCATTACAGTATACTGAGAACGCACCAGGATCTGCCTTCAAGTTTTGGTTGGACAATTGTTGCAATAATATATCATGGGCATAAGCATCATTATCTTTAAATAAAAATGCATTATTGAACGTCGAACCTTGCAAACCCGAGGAGTGATTCAACAGCATACGCGGTGTAATACGCTTATATCGTTTATCTTTCATTTTGAAATCAGGAATATAGCGGGCAACAGGAGCATCCAAATCAACTTTTCCTTCGTCTACCAGTTTCATAACAGCCGCAGCTGTATATACTTTACTGGTTGAACCAATTCCGTATAGAGTATCTTTGGTTAGTGGCTCTTTCCCTTCTATGTCGTTCTTACCTGTCTGCCCCGACAAAATAAGTTTACCATTATCAATCAGCGCATACTGTACACTAGTCGTCTCATAGGACTTCGTGAGCAGTGCAGCGTTCTCTGCAGCAATCTTCTCCAAATCTTTGCTAGCAACTTCTTGGCTAGATACAACCGGAGTCTTACTGCTAGAAGACGCTATCGCTCCTGTTGGTAGACTCATCGTTAGAGCTAAGGTAGCGGCTAACAATCCAGATAATTTATTTTCCATAAGAAAAATTCCTCCTTAGATAAATGATCGATTTCATCTTTTATTTGTTCAATTACAAACATCACATAAACTATTATTCTGGCTTTATCCCTACTGTCTATATTCAACAAGTAAAATACTTTTAAAAAGACCAGTATTCTCGGCTCTACCCATACTGTTCAAATTGCCGTCAACATATGCCCCTCCAGCAAAAGTATCAAATCCTAGAATAACATCTGTATGTTCCCATATCGGGACACCGCTAGGAAATATAATTTCATAGATTCCTAGACCATATCCATTGATTCTTCCCTTTCCTGTAGGAACTGTAGTGAGTATTCTGTTCTTTCAGTAATTGCCACCAATAGAATGCTCTTATTACTAGTTTGTTTTTCGTATAAATGTATCCTATTTACCCTCCCTCTTTTACGCTTCTCTATATTTGTATCCTACACAATAAAAATTTCTTTTTTCTTATCCATTTCTTACAATTTCCTTACGTTCAAATCACTTCTATAATTAGATAGGTTTTATTTTAAAATCTCCAGGATAATAAGTACATATATAATCCCACGATTTTATAGAAGATGGATTAATAACCTTTCATGCACATCTCTAATATTCCCTTAGATTCCACCCTCAACCTTTACCACAGTTCCAACTGGCATCAACACTTCTTCACATTCTTATAAGTGGAAGTCATTATTTCATATTCATCATTGTAAAAAGATAAAACGAGAACTGAAACACCCCCTAATATAATTGACGTTGTATGAGCTTTGATTGATAGCGACGGGGTACCGCCAGTATTTCGGAAAAAACCACACTAAGGGTATACAAGGTTTTATACAGTTTTTCAGTTAATCCAATAACAGACAAGAACCCTAAAACCGCACCAGGATAGGAAAGTATAAAAAATGCATAGATCCATAGAACAAAAAAAAGACGATTCCCTTGTAAAATTAGGGAACCGTCTTTTTCTTCGCTATCGATAACAAAAATCAAGTACGTAATATTTTATTTGTCGATATTTTTTCAATCTTCATTATCGATTTCTATTGTACCCGTTCTAGCACTAACCTTTAAAATATTTAACAGATTATCAGGTGTCTTAATTTCCACTTCATATTCAAATTTTGATTGTGCTAAGTTGTCATCTTCTAATTCGAATTCTTTTTTCACATTAATAATTTCTCCATTTGTATGAGCTAAAGAAATTTCACGAACTTGTTTCTCTGTGTAGTTTTCATTCTTTTTTGCATAATTGTAACCCATACCATAATATCCACCAACAATAGCAATACCACTTACTAAAATAGTAATTACACTTATAATTATTTTCTTTTTATGTTTTAACATTTTCATCCACTCCTTATAGATTAATCCTCTATTCCAAATCTTGCTTCAAGTGCATTTTCTACTTGCTCTAATTGATCTTCCAGTATATCGTGTTCTTTTTCTTGCGTTTGATATTGTTCAACAGTTATCGTTCCAGCGTGATAATCTGCTTCTAGCTGATTATCAGATAGATCTATCTTGTCATCCAATTGGTCAATTTCTTTTTTTGCTGCTAAGTACGTATTTAAGTTTTCTTCTTTTGCTCCAACTGGTTTCGTGTTACTTGCTTTTTCTACAATAGATGTGACTTCGTTTTTGAAATCTTGTGTTTGCTTCATATCATTCGTAGCAGGCTCTGTTTTGTTTGGTTCTTGTTGTAGTTGAGCAACTTCTTTTTGTAATTTATCATTTTCCACTTTCAGTTGTTGTACTTCTGTATTGTTAACAGCTTGAGTAGAACAAGCTGTTAACAATAAACAAGATATCGCTCCAATCAGCATCCATTTTCGCATTCTGTTTTCCTCCCTTTACATGTGCACCTTATCCTTGCCTTTATATTACTGAACAAACATTAAAGGAAGATTAATGTATAAAAAAATAAAGTGAAGACTTTTACCGGTAGCCCGACTTCCCCTAACTCCCTCGCATTCGCCGAATTTTGAAGGAGGAGTCTTACTGCCCGTTAATGCTGGATAAAATGATATAATTAAATCGTTTCTAATCTTGCTTTAATGTTTTGGAATTATAGTGATACATATTAATAAGAAGAAAAGGAGAATGTTAATGCGAGTTCTTATTGTCGAAGATGAACAAGACTTACAAAATATATTGGTAAAACGATTAAATGCAGAACATTATAGTGTCGATGCATGTAGGAATGGAGAAGATGCCCTGGATTATATAAACATGGCTACCTACGATTTGATTGTCCTTGACATTATGATTCCCGGAATAGATGGTTTACAAGTATTACAAAGATTACGCGCGGACAATAATACAACTCCTGTCTTGCTTCTTACAGCTAAAGATACAATTGATGATCGTGTAACAGGACTCGACTTAGGTGCGGATGATTATTTAGTAAAGCCGTTTGCTTTTGACGAACTGTTAGCAAGAATTCGAGTGTTAATGCGAAGAAAAACAGGAAATACATCTAATGTGTTTGAAATCGCTGACCTAGTGGTAGATTGCAATATGCATAAAGTAACACGAGGAGACCAAGTTATCACTCTTTCCAGTAAGGAATTTGCTATTTTAGAATATATGATTCGTAATAAAGAAGTTGTGTTGACACGAGATAAAATTGAGCAACATGTGTGGAATTACGATTATGAAGGTGGCTCGAATATTATTGATGTTTACGTCCGCTATCTTCGTAAAAAAATTGATAGCCAGTTTGAAACGAAGTTAATTCATACAGTGCGAGGAACTGGTTACGTATTGCGAGTAGAATCATGAAAAGACTATCAATAAAAATGAGAGTAACCCTGTGGTATACGGGGCTAATTGTAATTATTATGGCACTCGTGTTAGCTTTTATTTTAACTTCTTCAGATAAAGTTTTGCTTTTTAATATGAAAGATAAATTGAAGAGCACAGTAAAAGAAAGCATGGAAGATATCGAATATAAGCATGGACAATTAAAGATGGACGATGATTTTGAAGCCTTAGAAGATGGCGTAAATATAAGTATTTATAATAAACAAGGTGAGCTGCTAGCAGGAAATAGTCCTACAAGCTTTAATAAAAATATATTGCTTAAATCTGATGAAATACAAACCATTAAAGACGGTAATAAAGAATGGATAGTATATGATTTTCTCCATAATGCAGGCGGCGATGAGCAAATCTGGGTTCGTGGAATAATGACTATGAACCAATTATCATCAACGATGAATACGCTTATCGTGGTAACAATCATCTCATTCCCATTACTTATTCTCATTGCGGCAGTCGGAGGATATTTTATTACGCAAAGAGCGTTTCGACCTGTGCAACAAATGAGTGATTCAGCTAGTAAAATTGGTGATGGTAAAGACCTTTCGAAAAGAATTAATTTACAAGGTTCACCAAAAGATGAAATGTATCATTTAGCACAAACCTTTGACAAAATGTTCGAGCGATTGGAGACATCATTTGAAAGTGAAAAACAATTTACATCTGACGCATCTCATGAATTAAGAACACCAACATCTGTTATTATTTCGCAATGCGAATACGCTTTATCACAGAGGAATAATCCGAAAGAAACGGAAGAATCGTTAGAAGTAATTTTAAGGCAATCACGTAAAATGTCCACTCTAATCTCACAACTCTTATTATTGGCAAGAGCTGACCAAGGGAAACATAATACTTTCCAATTTGAATGTATCAATATGAGTGAATTAACGGAAATCGTCGTAGAAGAGCTCTCATTAATGGTGCAAGAGGCTTCGATTGATATAACAACTAATATAGAGGAAGACCTCTTTATTAAAGCAGATCAAACATTGATGATGCGTTTATTAATGAATTTACTAACGAATGCAATTGCATATAGCAAAGCGAGTGGAACTGTGAATATGCAACTATTCCGTGATGAAACCAACATAATAGGTAAAGTCTCTGATAATGGTATAGGCATCAGCGAGCAACATATTACTAAAATATGGGACCGCTTCTATCGAGTTGACGCAGCACGAACATCTTCAAACATCGGAAACACAGGTTTAGGATTGTCTATGGTAAAATGGATTGTCGAACTACACGGAGGAGAAATTACAGTTGAAAGTGAATTAGGAGAAGGCAGTACTTTTACATTTAAACTACCAATTGAAAAACAAGCATAATTTATGCGCATCTGTCGCTTCAAAATAAAGATTGATATTTAAAGGCTCTCTACAATCCTTATGTAAAAATAACTGACGCATTTTAAACATCATCGATTTTATCATTTTGGACAACCTATTCTGTTAAATTGATATACATGCGAAAAAACTATCGAAATAAAACCCCAGAAATCCAACGGTCTCTGGGGCTCCATTATATATTTAGCTCTTTTTGCTTTTTGTTTTGTTTATGTCTATACAGCAATTTTCGACTTATTAGAGAAATCACTAATAAGGTCAGAATTAATAAGATAAGTTGCATAAATGATAAATCAAAATATTTAGCACCTGTAACGATTAAAAGTGTAGAAATTGTGCCTTTTACAACGAAAAAAATAATAACCCATAATCCGCCTTTTTTCCAGTTCATTTTATATTACCCTTTCCTACGTTTAAATTCTTAAAAGATTTAATGATAGTTCTTACATGTGACAACTTAATAGAAATCTATTATATTAACAAAAAATTCATGTCTAATTAAATACGACGATTCTATATTAAGTGAAAATGATATTCATTGTCAATTTTATTGACTATTTGAATACTTATTCTTAATCTCTTCCTACTTTGTTTCTTATAAGCAATACACTCTTGTATTCAAACAAAAACACCTCCATTGCATTTGCACACTTAGTATGCGAATGCAAGAGGTGTTTTTTTCATATACCATCAGGTAAGATTTCCTGCTTTGTTTATTTCTTGATACGTAGCTATTTTTTAGTACACGATAACTGGATCATAAGTGTTCAAACTATCATATACAGTTTTTGCAACATTAGGAAGAAGGTTCACACACCCACCTGATCCTCCTGTTAAATAAGCATTATTTGCCCAGTCTTTTCGCCAACCGGCATCGTGGAACCCTTGACCGCTATTTGTGAATGGGACCCAGTAATCTACTTTAACTGCATAATCAGCTTTACCTACTGCGCTGCCTCTGAGCGTGTATGGTGTTCGTTTATATAGGACGTACCAAACACCTGGTGATGTATCTTCACCCGTGCTATGTTTACCAGTTACTACATTTGTTGTAACAACTAATTTTCCATCTTTATAAATCCAAATTTGTTGCTCTGCAATTGAAACTTCTGCATATGTGTCTCCGATGCCATTATTCGATGTTGTTTTATAACCGATACCTTCCTTCTCCCAACCATTTCCATGAATATTAGAAGCAGAAAGCGATTTTTCGCCTTTCTCAAAGGCTTGTTGAACTTGTTTAGTTTCTTTTTCAACATCTAGTGCCCAGCCGTAGCCTTGCCCTTTTACTGATATGATTGAACCGGAATGCGTTTTAAATGAGAAATCTTTATTTAATGTTGATTTGGCATTATTAATTTCAATAATTTTCTTCTTAATGTCGCTCGCGTCAATTGTAACTTTCATATCCTTTGACATAGAGGCATTTTGAATTAAATCTTTCGCTTTTAAAGGATAAACTTCATTCTGCACTTTATACTCAACAGACTGCCCAAGAAGATTCTGTAGTGCTTTCTCCTCTTTTTTGACAATTGGATCGTCTTCTTTAATAGGTTTTATGTATGCAGACTTCAGGTGAATTTCGCTTTTATATTTTTGCTTATCGTAATCTTTTAGTAGACTAGTAACGTCATACTGTTTTCCTTCAACACTTTTCGAAATAACTATTTTTCCTTGTTCTAGCTTCGCCATAGCATCTTGAGGCGCTTTTAATTTTGCATTCATAGAGATGAGCTTTTCTTCTACAAGTTTTTTCATCGTTTCACTACGATACTGATCTGCCTTCTCTGGTAGCAATGAATAATTTTCTCCCTTTGAGGTAGGGAAAAATGTCCACTGACTTTTTAATAGTTTCTTAACTTGAGGCAAATCTTTTTCCGTAAGTTCCGTTTTTGTATCTTTTTCATCTAAAATTTGTTGTTGATCAACATAGACTTTGTTTGCTAGTCCAGATGTCTTTAATTTCTGTATTGCCTGATCAGCGCTCAGACCACCAACTTTTGTGTCATTAATTGTAACATTCGAATTGAAGTGAGTTGCCTGATAATAACTCATTCCCCCAATAAGAAGTGCAATTACACCAATACCCACTGCGATAAACTTCCAATTTGTATAACGTTTTTTTGATCTTACTCGTTTTTGATCAATTTCTTCAACTGATTCATTTGTTGTATTGTTGTTCATCAATCTTTCCCCCGTATGCATTAACGTCAAACGATTTTCAACTAAAATCATAGACTAGTGTACCTTATTTTTCCTAAAATTTCATTATTTCCGACCACATTTTATCGCAATTCATCGATTAAATTTAGATTTTTTAATGGTACGATGCATTGAACAGCCCTTTACAAGTCATAAAGTGAAATTTCAATCAATCGTTATACATCAAGAAAATTAGCTAAATCTTATTCGGAAAATTTTTCCTCTTTACGTAAAATACGAATTATATTCTCCATTTTATGAACATCACCCCCTAATTTTGTCAAAAAAATAAACGATAGTCCTTCTACATCTTAGATAGAAAGAATACCGTTTTTTCAGTTAGAGTATTTGTATAATCGCTTAACTTTTTACTTCCTGAAGGTCAAACGTGATGAAGATGATGAAATTTCATCTCATAGCCTTAAAATGAAAACATTATGTTTTTTATGGCAACCAACTTTATTTTCTTAGCTTGATGACGATGGGGTATCACCACATGTCCAACAGCCTAAGATTAAGTAAGAGTCCGTTCAACTAGATTTTTTCTAATATTTTTAGGAGCATCTTATTTCTCCTTGGCATATTGCACCAATTTTATTTAAAACACATCCGTATGCTATTTAGTAAAATTTACGATTCGAGACATAATTATTGCAGTAGCCAAGATAATAATAGCGGTTATCAAGCCAGATTCTCCAATCCAAATCTCAGTTTGATATCCTGTACTTGCACGTGCAAAAGGTCCTTGAATAATGGCATTCCAAGTAGTATGGATGATAACCGAAGGCCAAACGCTACCTGTGATAAGTCGTAAATAAGCTGTAATGTAACTGAATGGCACAATACAAAAATAGATGCCAAGTACTGAAAGAAAGACAGATGTTCCCTCTACATATAGACCAGCGATAACAATTGGAACATGCCACGTTGCCCAAATCAATCCACTAATAAGGATAGGCCGTGAAAACTCTGCATCGATTAGCCTTGTGAGCATATAACCTCGCCAGCCCATTTCTTCTCCTAAAACTGGGATTAAGTTAAGCAAGCTTCCTAAAACGCCGCTCAATACTACTAGATAAATGAAACTGATTGGTTCCGGTAGATACTGAAGTCCAAGTATATTGTAGATCGGTTCTAACATACCACCTTCGGGATGCTGAAACCCCGCAATTCCGCTCAACCAGGAGATAGAATAAGTAATTCCACAAATAATCATAGGTATTAGCAGAGCAAACCCAATCCCCTTCCATATCTTTAAGTTACCGAGACTAAAAGATACATCTTTAAACCCTTCTTTCAGTATTATGCGAGTCAAAATAGAAGAAAATGCTGGGGTAAACATATATACCACAATAAGCGGCATACTTTTAGTAATTATTACTACTACATTTAAGATAATAGAAGTAATGATTAAGATACTCAGAAAGAGTTGAAGTCCTATTTTAGCACGTTGGATTTTATCTTTATTGTGAAACGATTTTGCGTGTAATATCATTGTAATCCGCCCTTCCCCTTTCATTCACTTGTTTATCGAATTTAATTCTTCTCATTTCCACAGACACAACTTAGCATAAAAATATTTTGGCATACAGATTCATTCATCTTTAAAATCCCTCCCAAATTTATAATCTAGTCTTACTTGCGACTCATCAATGTAATTATTATTTATAAGTTGTCATAGCCGATAGTACAAAAGTGTAATGATTAGTCTATGACCTGTGTCAATTAACCTTATGACAATATGTAACTAGAAAATATGATATGGGATAGATAACAATTGAATTAAGGCAATTGATACGTGCAAGTACATGAATCAATCTTGCTTTTAAAAATAATTCAATTGGGGTGAAAAAAATGAATAAGAAAAGAATAATTACAATGGTTAGTACAGCTTTATTAGTCACAGGATGTGGGGAAGTAGGAAACGCTCAAACGGTAGCAGTCGAAAATTCAGGTCAATCAATCCAAAAAAATATAGTTAAATCAATACAATCACAGGCTAACCCATTAAAAACGATAGATCCGTCAAAACCATTTGAGGATTTAAAACCACTTAAGAAAATGATTGGGAGCGCGCAATATGTGGGGTTAGGAGAGAATACTCATGGAAGCTCTGAAATTTTCACTATGAAATTTCGCCTTGTGAAATATTTGGTTACTGAGATGGGTTTTACAAATTTCGCAATGGAAGAAGATTGGGGAAACGGCTTAAAGCTAAATGAATATATCCAAACAGGAAAAGGAAACCCTAGGGAGTTTTTAAACTTGTTATATCCTACTGATGAAATTATAGCCATGATTGAGTGGATGAAAGATTATAATGCCGATCCATCCAATAAAAAAAAGATCCAATTTATTGGGCTCGACTTAAAGGAATTGGACCAAGGTTGCTTTAATAAAGTAATTGATTATGTAAGGCTGCATCGACCAAATTTGCTGGCAGAAGTAGAAGAAAATTATAAAGAATTGTCGGCTTTTAATGGAAGTACACAGGAATATATGGACCTTGCTCCTGAAATAAAAGAAAAGTTCAAAGCAAACGCTGAGAGAGTAGCTCGATTACTAAAAGATGAGAATAAACAAGCCAACACAGAAATAGTTTCACCCGAGTACATCTGGGCGAAAGCAACGGCAAGTGCAATAGAGAAATTTACCACAATGCTAATTCCTAACGACTATCCAAGTATGTTAAAGCTACATGAGCAATACTTGGCCGATCATGCAATGTGGGCACAAGAAACATTTGGTGGTAAAACGATGGTATGGGGACACAATATTCATATTGCTAAAGGAATTATCGATGAGAAATTATACCCTTATGTTGCGGGGCAATTTTTGAAGGAACGTTTAGACAATAATTATGTCACAATTGGTAGTACAACTACGAAGGGGAATTTCACCTTATACAGCGAATATGATCCTTCTACTGGAGGTAAGATTACAACGCGTGCGATTCCACAAAATGTAAATAGTTTTAACTATACCCTCGGAAAAGTACCATATAACATGTTTTTATTGGATAACCGTCACCTTAAAGGACAAGCAGAGAAATGGGTTAAAGCCAAAAGACCATTACTAAGTATAGGGGGACAAATATTCCCAAACGAATCGACATACTTTGATAAATCATTGCTTGAGCAATTTGATATTATTTTTCACATTCGAAAAACAAGTCCATCTCATATTAAATAAAAGTACAAAACAATCCCGTTCTTGCAAATGCAAAAACGGGATTGTTTTGTGGAGGATTAATAAAGTGAAACTTTATTCAGTAGGGGTTTTGTTCATCCCCACTGATTATCAACCCTCACCAATCGGGCTTTTACGGACAGCCCGACCCCCACCTAACTTCTTTGCTTCCACCTGAATTTTGAGGTGGGGGTCTTACTGCCCGGCAAATAGCGGGATATAAGCATCTTTTTAACCAGCAGTAGGCTGCTCTCCCCTTTTTAGCATCATTTAGAAATGTCATATGACACTTTTACACTAGTGAGAATGACAAAAAAAGCAGTATGATTCGGTTATTACATAGATAGGAGCGATGAACTTTATGAAATCAAAATTCATCCAGAATGGTTATTTTTTATTGCTAACTTTCGTTACAGGATTGTTTTATTTTTGTTTTTATCTAATAGCTCTGCTATTTAGTTTCACCCTTTCATTTACTGTTGTTGGGATTCCATTAATTATGCGCGTACTACAGACTACCACACACTTTATCCAATTCGAGCGCATACAGACGAAAATTTATACAGATATTTCAACAGACTCTTACGATAGAAATATAACAATGGATACATCGAACTGGGCTCAGGTGAAATTAGTACTTACAGATCGTCGCACTTGGTCTGCTGTCTATTGGTTAATGCAGAAATTTGTGATTGGCATTTTCAGTCTTATTAGTGCAATCATTTTTTATGTAATGCCACTTATGTTCCTGTTGGCACCACTACTGTATCGATACATCGATATGAATATTATATTCATACAGATAGATACGTTTGCCAAGTCACTCTTTGTAATGTTTATGGGTATAGTATTTACCGCCATAAGTATTAGAATAGTAGAAGGTTTGACACAGAAAATTGGGGGCTATACACGTAGTATGATTCAGCAACTAAATCAATAGAAGTTTGCAATCTGTGAGTAGTATCGCAGTTTTAAATTTAAAAGTATAATAGGCATGAAGGATTAAATTATAATATATGAAGTAAAAAGGTAGGCTACTTAGGGGGTAAATGACTTGTTAGATATGGTTAAGTATTGGTTTTGGTACGATTGGATTATGTTAGGAGTCCGTATACTTGTTAGTGTCTCTATCGCCATAACCACATTCGATTTTCAGGATAGTTTAACATTGCCACTTTGGATTGTTATTTTTTGGGAGGTTGTTGCCTTCTCGATTCCATGGGTAGCCTTACTGTTCAATTACAAATATTACTTGTTCACAGAAATACTGCTATATGGTGGACTGTGTATATATTTAACCTCTTTATTTCCGGAAGCTAACGTTACATTTCTGATATCGGCTTTTCTAATTGCTGCGAATAGTAAGCATTTGTCCTATTATTGGACAGCTCCAACAACAGTTTTTATAACAACTGGAATTCTCTATGCGGTTGCGCCAAGTAATAGCTATTGGATTTTAGTTACCTACTATGGACTTGCTTATGTAATGGGCTTCGCTTTCCATTTATTAATCGTCAATCATAAGCAAAATGAAGCGATTCGTAAACAAAACGCGGTACTTGAGCAATATATGTCTCAGATTGAACGCATTACACTGGCGGAAGAACGAAACAGACTGTCGAGTGAGCTTCATGATACAGTTGGTCACGCTTATACTTCTATTATTATGGGGATGGAAACGTTGCGTACCGAAATTGCTACTGAAATGGGTATACAGAGGCTAGATTCTCTGCTTGAAATGGGACGTAAAAGCATCGAAGATGTGAGAGGTTACTTACATCAAATGGAGTCTCCGTGTCAATCGCCTTCCTTGATTCAATCTCTACAAAATCTTGGGGTCGAATTTCAGGAGCACGCTCAGGTAAATGTAAGTTTTAGGACATTCGGAGAGGAATATCCACTGTCTCGGCAAGCGAAGATCGCATTCATTCGTTGTTTACAAGAGTCCCTTACGAATGCAGTACGTCATGGTCAGGGAACTGAAATTATAGTTTCATTGCAGTTTGAACAACAATATACGAGATTAGAAGTTCAAGATAATGGAAAAGGAAATGTAGAATGGCAGGAAGGCTTCGGTCTGAATGCGATGAAAGAACGAGCAATGAATTTACAAGGGCAATTGTCTGTATATACAAAGCCAGAGGAAGGAATGCTTGTTACATGTACCATACCGCGACAAACTGAAATAAAAGATGGACTTATTCGTTTGTTAATTGTAGACGATCAACCATTTGTTCGGGAAAGTTTGAGGACACTACTCGATAGATATGAAGATTTAAATGTAGTCGGTTTAGCTGAGGATGGCAATCAAGCCATCGATTTGTGTGGGCGCCTTCAACCCCATGTTATACTTATGGATTTAGATATGCAGCACATGGATGGAGTTGAAGCAACCAAAAAGATTAAGCAACAATGGCCACATATCCGCGTATTGATTTTCACAACTTTTCAGGATACCGAACAGGCGTTGGAATCACTTCGCAACGGTGCGGATGGTTTTTTACTCAAATCTATTGAAACATTGGAGCTAGCTAATACGATCCGACTTATTCACAAAGGTGGGACACTGATTGATCAGGGAATGTCTCACAAAATATTTGAGAAGTTTGATGAGCAAAAAGAGACACCACAATCAAAAGCAACCGCTTATGAGCTAACAGCTAGGGAGATAGAAATATTGCAGCTAGTGGCAAAGGGACTTCGATACACTACCATAGCATCAAGGTTATATTTATCGAATGGTACGGTCAGAAATTATGCTTCCACAGCTTATACAAAGCTAGGAGTCCGCAACAAAGAAGAAGCTGTTCAAAAGGTTCTAGAAATTGGAATTATTGAATAAGAAAAATGTTTTTTGTTTCTCTACAGCAAGGTAAAATGTAGTTACAAGATACAGTAAAGGATAAAGTGAAACTTTAATCAGTGGGAGTTTTGTTCATCCCCCACTGATTATCAGCCCTCACCAATCGGGCTTTTACGGGCAGCCCGCCCCACCTCACTTCTTTGCTCTCGCTGAATTTTGAGGTGGGGGTCTCACTGTCCGTTAATGCGGGATAAACTTATGAATTTAATTGAATATTATTTTTGATAGGTAATTTTTTTGAAAAATTTAACCCTGTTTTAAAAAATTTAAATAGCGTTACTACATATTGAATGTAGCAACGCTATTGTTTTCTATATTAGAAATTAAACATCTTTATTATCGCTATACGGAAGACAGTTTCAGGTCTTTTCATGTGGGGATTCCTCTAAACCAGTCCCCCCTAATTCACTTGTTGTCTCTGAAAATAGTCATTTAAAAATATAGTTGCTAATTTCATTTCACTCTTCCTTGCACCCAAGTGGCAATATCATTTATAACATACTCTGGGATATTAGCAGGACTATACTATTCATCCGATTGACTTAATTCTCCTTCTCCTTCTGTAAAGAAGTGATTTAACTTTTGATACAGTCAATAATCAATGTTATCTCTCTCTTTTAATTGTTATTTCCAAAAAGGATTATCTATCATTCTTTATAAATTGCAAAATTTAAGGTCGGCAAAGGATTTCTATTTTTTATAAACAGGTGGAATGCTTTGTGGAAAATTGAAAATATCTTCTGGATCGTATTTAGCTTTCACTTGAGTCAATCGTTTAAAGTTTTCACCATAATATAAATCCGACCAATCTTTCATTGAGAGGTCAGGTGTGTTAACATAGACACCTTTCGTAAAAGGAATTAACGCGTGACGAAAAGCTTCTACCCAACGAATCCCTTGTGCAGCTCCCTCAGGTTTGTCCCAAGTGGAAAATAACACCATATTCATTAGAGCTTTTCGATAAAAATAAGCAGTTGCTTCCTCGGGTACTGCAGAAACAGTCCCCCCTAAGCCCTGAAAAAATATAGAAACAGTAGAATTAGGTGGAGATTGACTCATAAAATGTTGAATCGTAGCAATACCTTCTTCAGGTAATAAAGAATCCATAAAAGGTGCTACGCTTTTAAATGGAAAAGGAGTTGTAGGCTGATGATTGGATATTAACGTTATAGCTTCTAAATAAGAGAGTTCTTTTATGTCTACCTTTATAGGTGATCCAATTTTGAGAAGTGGTTGTATCAATTTCTGTAAGTCTGTAACTGATCCATGAAAAATCCCATGCATCAACACAGGAGCTGTCTTTTCTGAAGACAATAATAATGTAGGAGTAAAGCGTTTATCAGAAGTAGGTAGAGTATACTTTTGCCATTCCTGTATAACGGCTTTTAAATCTTGATGCCTCCAACTAACTTCAACAAAACCAACAGTCTTAATTTCCTGAGTACGAAAGCGAAAAGATGTACAAATACCGAAACTTCCGCCTCCACCACGTAAAGCCCAAAATAGATCAGGATGCTCCTGATCATTAACCTGCAATACACAGCCGTTAGCATCAACCATTTCTATTTCTACGACATGATCAAGTAGTAGTCCTAATGGTCGAGAAAGAATACCTTGCCCACCACCTAGCGCTATTCCTGCGATAGCTGGTTTAGGACAGACCCCATTAGGAATAGCTAATCCCTCTTTCCCAAGAAGCTCAGCTAGATGGAGATTTTTACAACCAGCTCCTACTGTAACAGTTTTTGATGTTGGATCTATTTTTATTTGATTTATCTCACTGACATCAATTACAATACCACCATCTAAAACTGACAAGCCTTCATAATTGTGCCCTCCTGAACGTACTCGGATAGGTACGTTATTATGTAACGACCATCGTACTGCATTCACAACGTCTTGAGTATTTTGTGCAAAGACAATAACAAAAGGGAATCTATTAAAAAATGTGTTGAACGCTTGACGTGCTGAATCATATTGCGCTTCACCAGGCGATACAATACGTCCTGTTAAACTTATATTTTCATCATAGAGCATATAGAAACCTCTCTCTCCGTACAAAAATTTTTAATGCTATCATGCTAATAATATGTATGTAAAAAAAAGTAAGAACCGCCAATTATATTGGTGATTCTTACTTTTTTTCATAAAATTAAACAAATCCGTGCAGCTTTTAAATCGACAAAAGCCGTTTTTGAGCCTTTATTTTTACTATATGGCGTAGTGACGCATACCTATCAACCTTGCTTGATGGTGATAGGACACGGCAACAATCCTTTCTCTTTCGGGCTACTCATTATAAATAATAGATTTTCAGGGTGAAACTTTAACTTATGAGATTATAGCATTACAAGCTTTAAAGAAAACTCATACAAATTAATCCTATTAAATAAAACTTGCCAATGGCCCCTAAAAGTAGTAATCGTTGCCGCGCCCCTTCTTAGATAAAAGATAAATTTTTAATTTAAAATCTAAAATAAATAGTTTATGGACCGTAGTGCTAGTCCACCTATTATTTCTAAATTTCTTGTACCCATTCAAAATAATCAATAACACGAGGTCCGATTATGTCTATACTTCGTATAAATAACATCATTACATTAATCTTTTTTCGGGAGTACAATCCCTTTATATAATTGAACTGTAATCAAGTAATAAATCGAGTAAATTACTACAAAAATAACAAGTGGTAACCAAATACGAAAGTACGGATCGATTAAAAGCGATCCAAACATGTTCATACCAACTAATATGTGAGTAATCCCCACAATTGCTGGGAATAAGAATATGAAGAATAACTCTTTATAGATTGATTTTGTTAATAATTCTCGGCGAACACCAATTTTACGAAGCATTTGATAACGTGCTACATCTTTTGATGCTCCCGACAGAACTTTAAACATTAAGCAACTTGCCATCATTGCTAAAAATGCAACTCCAACGAAAAAGCCCATAAACATTAGTCCGCTGGAAAAATCATGACTCGTAATATATTTTTGATACTTACTATCCAATTCTTCCGCTTTCACATTTTTATATTTTGCTATCTGTAATTCATCAAGTTTTTTCCATTCTTTTATGTATGATCCAAAATCATCTGTTTTCCCTATAAATACAGTACTTTCTTTACCCTTCAACCCATCGTATATGTTTTGTTCTACAATTTTGATTTCATAATCAGGATACATATAATTTGGCTGGATCGTTCTGAAAGCCTGAATCCATTGTTTTGTGTCGATCTCTCCTTTAACCCATTTTATTGAAAATGCACCAATTGGTATTTCCTCTGAAACTTTCTCTATTTTCATACCTTGCAAGAAAGGACGATTTTTTTCTACATCTTCTTTAAGATAATAAACATACCTATCATCAACTTTGTAATGGTATTCAAATTTTTCTTGAAATAAGATACCACCCAAAATTGTCTTTTCTTCCGCAGTTGGATTATGAATGACTGAATCGTAAATTCGCATTTGATCTGTCATGTTTATAATGTTGTTTTTAAATGCCATACCACAAGCAATTCCACCAGCACCAAGAGCCACTAAAATTGCTACTGTTGCAAGCACATTTGTTAGACTATTAATGCGGAAATTTAATTGTGCAAAAGTAAAAGCATTGAGGCCTTTTTCACTACGTTTTTTATTACTCTTTAGCTTGTTAATCATAACTGGAAGAAGGGATCCAAATATAAGGTAAGTACCAACGGTTGCTGAGATTAATCCGACGGCCATTAATCCCAAAGCAATTAGCGGATTTGCATATGACATATAGATCAGTGATGCATAACCAATACCTAATAAAAGAATACCAAGGAATGCAATTACAACTGTCATTTTTCCTTTTATGGCAACACGTTCTGTTTGTGCATCTGCATGTACAAGTTGCAGTACAGAAATACGCGATAATTTAATACTATTCATAATTGCAGATAATACAAATAGTGCAAAGAAGAAGACGCAAGTAGTAGCTATTGATGGCAGATAAAATGCTTTATAACCTTCACCAGCAAACTCGAGTTGTTTCATTAATAACTGACCGATTCCTTCTGCAAGTCCTACACCAACTGTAATACCAATCGCAAGAGACGCAGCGCCTAATACGATTGTTTCGATAAACATAAGTAATGTAACTTTATGCTTTTTTGCTCCTAACATCATATACATACCAAATTCTTTTTGACGAAGAGCTGATAAGAAAGAGTTTGCATATAAAATATAAAAAAATGTGATAACCGCTAACAAAAAGGAACCAATTTTAAAGACAGCCACAATATCCCTAATAGAAGAGTTAGATTCAAGGAACGTTTTATTGGATGCTAGCGTTTGAAACATATAAAAAGTTGAAATAGAGACAATAAGACCAACAAGTAAAACAATGTAATCTTGCAACTTACTTTTTAGGCCTGACATAGAAAGCTTAAATAACATGATTGAACTTCCTTCCTTACGCTTTTTGTGTGCCTAAGTTTGCAAGCACGTCTAAAATTTCTTTATAGAATTCTTCACGGGTACCACCGCGATGAATTTCTTTATATAACTCACCATCTTGAATGAATAAAATACGCTGACAGTAACTTGCGCTATAAGGATCATGCGTAACCATCATAATGGATACACCTTGCTCTTTATTTAAGCTTGTCATGGCATTAAGTAAACTCGTTGCATTTTTAGAATCTAGAGCTCCAGTCGGCTCGTCTCCCAAAATAATTGCTGGTTCATGAACTAACGCACGTGCTGCTGCAGAACGTTGCTTTTGTCCACCAGATACTTCAGAAGGATATTTTTGAAGTATAGCTGTAATACCTAACATATCAGCTACTTTTTCTACTTTCTTTCCAATATTACGAGATGAAACACCTTGAAGTGAAAGTGGGATTGCGATATTTTCATAGATAGATAAATTTTCTAATAAGTTAAAGTCTTGGAAAATGAACCCTAACTTTTGTGAACGAAAATCAGAAAGTTCACCTTGCTTCATTCTCGTAATATCCGTTCCTGCAATTTCAACAATGCCGCCTGTCGCTTTATCTAACGTTGAAATTACATTTAATAATGTTGTTTTACCAGAACCAGAAGGCCCCATAATACCGACAAACTCCCCCTCTTGAATTGAGAATGATACACCTTTTAATGCATGTGATTGATTCTCACCTTTTTTACCGTACAATTTTTGAATGTTTTTTACATCTACAACTGGCTTTATCATTTATATCCTCCTACATTTTTTATTTCATTACAATAAGCTACTACGTTTGTTTACTACTAATAAAATACTCATGTTGCATTCACCCTAAAGCTACAATGAAGTCTTTCCTTTTTTCTTCTTTGCTCACCTCATCACTTTGAATACACCCATGATAAACTATGAAAATTAGGAAACACCCTGTAAAATCCTTAAGAATTCTTAAGTTTTATAAAAAAAGCTTATGGAACCTGTAATTCCATAAGCCGGTCTATTTGATTGGATGTTCAACAATAAAGGACATCCAGCCATCTTCATATTCTGCATGTATATTACCATCATGAAGTTCAACAATTCTTTTTGAGATAGCAAGTCCCAGTCCATTTCCTTGATTATTTTTTCTTGCCTTATCACCCCTGAAAAACCTTTCAAACAATTTATTTGGATCGCTAACAGGCGGTCTCTCGACTTTATTTGATACTTTTAAAATTGCTTTGTTATCCATTAATTCAAGACATATGAATAATTGGGATGGTTTCATGCTGTACTTTATCGCATTCATAAACAGATTTTCATATACACGTACCATTTTTTCTGCATCTATGAAGATAGGTATTATTTCTTGTGTAATTGATTTTTGAACGATTAAACTTTCCTTTTCAAATATAGGAATGTATTCTCCAACTATTTGCTCCAACAGACCTGATAAATCAACTTCATTAAGATTTAACTTAGCATCTATGCCTGATAAACGAGTATATTCAAACAGCTCATCAATTAAATATTTCAGTCTCTGTGACTTTGAATAAGTGGTTTCAAGGTATTCCTGTAATTGTGTGTTATTGTTGTATTGCCCTCTTTTTAATAAATCTAAATAACCAATAATAGATGTCAACGGTGTGCGTAAGTCATGAGATACGTTAGTTATGAGTTCATTTTTTGTACGTTCTAATCGTCTTTCTTGTTCAAATGTATTTTCCAATTCCTTAGACATATAGTTGATATTTTTAGCAAGTTGGGTCAATTCGTCCTTCCCCTTAATCCCAATTATTAGACCTAGTTTTCCATTGGCAATATCATTCACGTTATCAGAAATAAGCTTCAAATATACTATTTTCTTTCGAACCAATATCAAAAAAAGTATAATAAAGGTAAAGATTGCGAACGCGAATAAGAACAACATTGCGACATTGAATTCAAACATACCAAATTCTTCGTGTTTTATAAATAATGGATCTATGACGTATGCCAAAATGAGGATTGTTAAACCAAATGAAATAAAAAAACTAATTGCAACAGCACCAAGAAGTTTTATAATGATCTTATTTCTGAAACTAACATTCTTCATATTTTATACCCAATTCCCCAAACAGTTTTAATGTAAATGGGATGTTTAGAATCCTCTTCAATTTTGTCTCTTATTTTTGTAATATGCACCATGACGGTATTGTCTGATTTATAAAAAACCTCTTTCCAAACTGCTTCATATATTTTTGCTACACTCAGGACAATCCCTTTGTTGCGGGCAAGTAGTTCGAGAATAGCAAACTCTTTTGGAGTTAACCTTGTTTCTTTTCCTCTTACCCATACTTGACGTGTATCTGTATTTACGGTTAAGTCACCAATTTCTAGAATGCTTTTATTATGTTCTACGGACGTATTGTATTTTTTAAATCTTCTTAATTGGGATTTCACTCTAGCGATTAATTCTAATGGGTTAAACGGTTTTGATAAATAATCGTCTGCACCAGAGGCTAGGCCCTGAATTTTGTCTATATCCTCAGATTTTGCAGATAGCATAATGATAGGCATATTGCGATCTTCCCTAATTTTCATACATGCTTCAATGCCATCCATATTCGGCATCATAATATCTAAAATAACCAAATCAAATTCCTTTTCTTCTAACAGTTGTAAAGCTTGTATAGCATCTTCTGCCTTTTGAGTTTTTAGGCCTTCATTTTCTAGATATACAGAGATAAGATTTCTAATCTCTTTATCATCATCAACAATAAGAATTTTTGACTCCATATTATTCCTCCACATTAAATGCAATAAGTATACAATAAAGCATATATTTGTTGTTACTTAATTAATAAACTTACTAGAGATAGTTTCTATCTTTTTTTCTTTAATTAAGACGATTCTTTGTAAAATACACAAAAAGACCGTCACAGTATTGTGACGGAAAAACAGGAAAATTTCAATAACTAATACTATTATTATTTATTTTTAGCTTTTAAGACACCCAGCGCTATTTTGGTTGCTTCTGCAATAAGCTTATCATCGTATTTAGCATCCTCTTTATCATGATTAGAAAGTATCGCAAGAACAATTGGCTTTTTATTTGGTGGCCAAATAATTGCGATATCATTTCTGGTTCCATAAGATCCCGAGCCCGTCTTATCAGCTACTTCCCATCCTCCTGGAACTCCAGCACGAATTAAGTTGTCTCCGGTAGTATTCCTTTTCATCCAATCTATTAATAAATCCCGTTTCTCAGTTGAAAGTACATCTCCTAACGCAAAAGCCTGAAGACTAGTAGCTAATGCCTTTGGGGTACTAGTATCATGTACGTCTCCTGGATGCACTTCGTTTAACTCTGGTTCAAAACGTTCAGGATTTGTAACGGTATCTCCTATTTCTCTCAGTGATTTTTTGAATTCGCTAGGTCCACCTAATTGTTTAAGAATAAGATTTTGTGCAGTATTATCACTATATCGAAGGGAAGCATCTGCAAGCTCTTTCAGAGTCATCCCCCTATCAACATACTTTTCTGTAATTGGATTGTAATTAACAAGATCTTCACGAGTATACAAAACTCTTTGATTTAGATCTTCTATTGATTTCTTTTGTAAAAGTACTCCCACAGCTAAAGCTTTGTGGGTAGATGCGTATGCAAACCGTTTATCTGATTGATACGTAACGGTTTGATTCGTATCAGTGTCCAATGCATAAATACCAAGTTTAGCATCAAATTCTTTTTCAAGTTTAGCAAAAGAATCATTACCAGTAGTTTCTTGTTTGATTTGATTTGTTTGTTTCGTTTGTTTAAGTGATTCAGATTGAGTATTACCATCGGAACAGCCTATAAGCGTTGCACATGAAAGAAATACTACAGGTACCATCTTTTTGTAATGTAAAATGTTAAAAAACTTGTTTAAGACTATCATACATTTTCAACCTCTTTCAAGAATATATAGTTTTTCTAGGTGTTATACATACCGACACAATGAAAAAGTCTATCGGATATCACTCTTCTTGCATCTCACTTTTCATAAAGTGAAATGCAAGAAGCCCTCACCAATCGGGCTTTTACGGGTAAATAGCGGGATAAAATGAGCGAATTATCATGAACACCTGTTTTATACGTATACTTAATAGACAACTTAAGTAACAAGTTTGTTCCATTTTTATCAGTAGTCGTATCTAGAAACCTAAAAAAGTCCATTTAGAAGATCTAAATGGACTTTTTCACTCATATAATCCTATCTATAGTTAAACGAATAAGATTAAATAAATTTAAATTTTCTTGCTTTATCTACTAAACTGTTTAGGCATTTCTTTAACGTGCTTATCATCATCACGCCAATCATAGGTTTCTTTCTGTGAAATATCTAAAGTTTGATCTCCAATTCTAACAATATTCTTATTTACCCATTCAATATATGGATCGGTATCTGGATAATTCCAATATATATTTTTCTCTGAATCTGTATCAAGGTTAACTAATTCACCCCTAACAGCATCCGCACTTAATGATCCTGCATTATGAAAATAAGTCTTGATGAGATATTTTCCATCTGGAGATTTCACTGTTCGAATTAATTCCCCTTTTGGAACACCTTGCAAACTAAAAAATTTCCAATATCCAAACCCAATTATAATTACTAACATAGTAATTATAGTTAGTAATACTTTTCTTTTTGTTTTTTTAATTTCACCTTTTGTATTTATAATACTCATTCAACTCCATTCCATAGAACCAATACCATATTATACCATTAAATAAATAGTATAATATATCAAAAATAAAAATCCTCCCGTAATAGTATTATAAAAAGGGCATGTGATGGTCTCCCTATTTATAAAGTGAAACTTTAATCCCACTCACCAATCGGGCTACCCGTTAATGCGGGATAAACATGAAAATTCCCCTTTAAGAAAAATATAAAAAATCAGACAGTATACTTGAATTGCTCTTCGCAAGAGAATATACTAATAAAGCAGGCTATGACGTTCCTTCCTTCTAACTTCTTTGGCGAAATAGGGATGTTACTTTCCTGCTAAACACATAGGCTATGACAATTCTTCCTTCTTTTCCAGAAATTTCAAATTGTTTTAGAGTTGTCAATTTCCTATGAAAATAATTAGACTATAAAACCTCTTTCTTCTTTGGGATTGAATAAACTTTAGTTTATCAACCATTGATGTAGAGGTTTTCTTTTCTTAATTAACAAATTACCACTTAACAACTAAATGTTATACCCCTAATTTTCCACTAAAAAATAGCTATGTACCCTCAGTGCATTTCTCTATAATTAGTGTGTTTATGCATGTAAAAATAAAAATCTACCACTGAAAGGAGGACAGTCAGACTATTCCCCTCTTTTATAAGGAGTGAATAGCTGGCGTTCTCATGAAAAATTCTATTTACATAAGAAGAAGTTTGAAAGTAATTATAAAAAGAGAAGAAAATAAACTACCGAACATTTATTTAGCCACTGTTTTAAAAAACTTGGAAAGTTTAGGATTTACTTTTTCCGAGCCTTTAATAGAAGAGTTGCAAACACTTTCGGTTGATACATTCACATCGTTTTACAAAGAGTTGGTAAAACATTTAAAAGAAATGGTTGGTGCACATATTCAGTTTGCTCCTATGTATCCAAACTTTCCGCAACAAATGATGGATTTAAGTGACGCTGATTTATACATTAATGCTATTATTCATTATGTGACGTTGCGCCTACCTGTATCAAAAGTAGAAGAACGACTTCCTCTTTTAGATAGCGTTGATTTGAAAGTTATTAACTTAGGAAGTGAAGAAGATTTCAATCAAATGATTTCTCAATTGATTAGTGCAAACAGCTCTATTTCCTCAACTGATAAGACAGATGTAGAATGGGCTATTACACACACTGAAGATGTTTCCTGTTTTCTACCTAATGTAATTCCTCATAAGGAAAATATGTCTTTTATAATTGGAGTTTTATTAATAAATAGAAAAATATCAGCCGATGCTGCTGCAAAGTATTTTAAAACAGCAACTGATGTTCTTCGCCTTGCAGTTGCTTTATCTGAAGGCGATGTGAGTTTAGCATCTTCCGTTCGATTCAAGAAGTTTAACCGAGCAGAAAGACGCTTCCTTTTAGGATTGTTAGAGCAATGCGGAAACATTACCGAAGATATGCTTCGATACAAAAAACGTTGGATTCGTCTAGGTGAAATTCTTCATCCAGCAGAATATCATACTCGTTTCCCAAAAACCCACCGAGCATTTGAGATTCTTCGCAACAACATTAAAGTTGAAACATTTAATGGAAAAATAGAAGCAGCTTTGTTGAATCGTGATATCATGACAGCGAAAAATCTTTTAAAAACTCGCCCTGGGGAATTTGCCAGACGCTTGGATCATTTAATCCGTTTATGTAGTGATAAGTCAACAGATGTTTTCCATATTCTCGAAGAGTTTCTAAGTATAATAGGAGACGTTTCTACTCCTGTATTACTTCAACTCACAGCTCATTTTAAGCATCGAAATGATAAAAATGAATTTCGTACCTTTTTTCCAAAGGGAAATGTAGCAAAAGCTATAGGTATTGAAAATACACTTCCATTTATCTCAGAGGATATTTGTTTAATGATTGTAAAAATGTGTGAAGATACTTTAAAAAATCGCTTCGCAAAACTTCCAAGTCTCGGAAAAGTATTTTTGGATGAACAGTTAAAAAATCACTTAGTCCCCTTCTCTCAACGTTCAGCCAGCAAAGCGCTTCGCACATTATCTCGAGGAAGTAAAGTAGATTTGCCAGAAGGAGATACGATTCGTTTTTTCCTATGGTGGAAAGAAGGCTATGTGAATGGACAACATACAGGACGCGTTGACATTGATTTGTCTGCTGCAATGTACGACGAAGATTGGCAATACAAAGAACATGTATCCTTCACGAACTTACGTTCAAAAAATTTCAAAGCCTACCATAGCGGAGACATTACTTCTGCACCAAAGGGGGCATCTGAATTCATTGATTTCGATATTCCGTCTGTGCTGAAATATGGTGGACGCTATGTAGTCATGACTTTGCTTTCTTACACAGACCAACCATATAAAGATTTACCAGAATGCTTTACTGGTTGGATGGTTCGTCAATATCCTGGTTCAGGTGAAATATTTGAACCTTCTACTGTTCAAGATAAAGTGGATATTACTGCCGACACCCAAATCTCTATTCCAGTTATCTTAGACTTAAAGGAACGAAAATTGATTTGGACAGATTTATCTCTTACAAGAGATCTAACTTATGATAATACCATCGAGGCTAATCAAAAAGGTATGATACTAGTTGGAAAGGCTTTAACTAATTTAGTTAAACCGAATTTATATGACTTGTTCCGATTACATATTGAAGCTAGAGGTGAACTCGTTCAAGACATCGAAGAAGCAGAAACTATTTTCACTTTGGATAAAGGGATTACTCCTTTCGATATTGAAAAAATAATATCTGATTTTATAGCTGACCCACAAGGCTAACTACATTACAAACATTGATAATGTGTGGAAAATATCCATGTATAATGTCTATGTGAAACAGGACCTGATAGATGCATATCAGGTCTTGTTTTTTATTTAGTAGATACTAAATAGTCCGGTTAATCATTATTCAGCTAAATACACGATACTAATAAAGTGAAATTTATTCGAAAGAAGTTCATTAGTTACTACGTATCTAATTAAGAAACATTCATATACCAGCCCAAACATCTTTTCCATATCGCCCTTCATCTTGCACACGATCCAACCAATTCCTTGCTTCTTGTTCACTGACTTCATGAATTTCTTGATATGCTTGACAAAGGGTATCTTCTACATCCGGAGCCATTTTACTGCCATCACCACATATATAAAGATGAGCTCCATTATCTAATAACGAAATTAAATTGATACTATCTTGTTTTATTAAATGCTGTACATATGTTTTGGGATGTCCCTCTAGACGAGAAAAAGCTGTGTGTAAAGAGATTAATCCATCTCTTTCATCATTTTCTAGTTCTGTACGATAGAGATAATCTTTTTCAGGATGACGACAACCAAAATATAGATGCGCTTGTCCTAAATTAATACCTTTTTGCTTTTGAACACGACGCGCTTGCAAGAATCCACGGAATGGTGCAATTCCAGTACCTGGCCCAACCATAATAATTGGTGTTTCTGGATCTTTAGGTAATTCAAAGTTTGATTGTGGCGTTCGAATGAAACAAATAATCTCATCTTTATTATGACGCTGAGCTAAATAATTAGAAGCGACTCCTTCATATGTCCCTTCTCCACTCCATGCAGGCGCATTAACAACACCAACCGTAATGCTCAGACGATTCTGTGCAACAAGTGGAGAGCTTGAAATAGAATAGTAACGCGGTTTGAGCGCAGGAAGCAGTTCTAAAAAGCGTTCAAATCGGATTTCACAAGCCTCATACTTTTCAAGAAGATCCAACATTGAAATACGTTTCTTTAGTATTTGTTCATGATAGACCCCTTCTTCTAATAATGCTTCCAATTCTTTTTTATGAGGAGGGCATGCTGTGAATGTTACCATTTCTCGTATTTGTGCACGAGTGGCTGCTTCTTGAACTTCGACACTATAACTAAGAAGGTCCAATAAACTAACAGGACTGTCTAAAGGTATGTGATTTATACTTCGTCCACTTGCACTCAGTATGACTTGATCCTTTCCGTTTAATCCAAAGCGTTTTAAAATTCGATTAACATTCTTCTCGCTATTAATTGGCAGCACTCCAAGGTGGTCTCCTTCTTGATATGTAGCGCCTTCTGGCAAGGATACCTCGATATGTCGTGTACTTCTATCGCTGCTGGATGATTGGAGTTCACGATTTTCTAGTATAGTTGCATAAACTGCTTCATATGTTCGTGCAAGAGGAGATCCTCCAAGACGACTGACAAATTGCAGACTCAAAGTACTACGCTCTTTCTCCATATTTTTGTTAAATTCCAATCCAAATGCCTTCATCGCATCAGACCACATGCCTTGTTTCCATTGCTCGAGCTGTTCCTCAAAATCACCACTTGCATCTGCTTCTCCGCGTTTAGAAAACCTTGTTGCTCCTTTTTGAGCCATCTGCTCATCAATGTATCTTGGAATCCGTTGATAGGTACTAGCCCAATTATGATCTCCACAACCAAAAACTGCGTATTGAACACCTTTTAGCTCATCTGGTTTTAGTTCCTCCAACCATTGCACAAACTGTCCTGCATTACTTGGCGGTTTTCCATTATAAGAAGAAGTTACAATAAGAACCGCTCCTTCTTTCGGTAGACTTCCAATTCGATCGTTAAGAGCTACCACTTCCGTTTGAACCCCTTCTAAACTAGCTGTATCTGCTAATTCTCTTGCAATACCTTCTGCTACACCTGTATCCGAGCCGTACAGAACAAGAAGTGAAAGATTATCAGCCCCAATAATAGAAGGTGTCTTCTGAACGTGCTGCTTAATTTCATGGTTTTTCAGCTTGTCCTCTGTAGGTGCAAGAACAGTAGGATGACTAATAGTTTGTTTTCGGGGTAGAATCCTAATCTTAAAATCACCGGGCTTTAGCGTTAATGTTTGTTTTACGTCCAGCTGATAGTTTTGATAATCGATTAATTCAAAATGTTGAAGAAGCATTCCCATTACAAGAGTGGCTTCATGAAGTGCAAATTGCATACCGATACATGCTCTCTGGCCATTTCCAAATGGCTTATAAGCATGATGAGGAACCTTATCCAGCTCTTCAAATCGTTCAGGTTGGAATTCTTCCACATTGTCTCCCCATGCATCTTTATCCCTATGCAGCTGTGGAATAAGAACAGAAATACGATCTTCTCCTTTCTTAATTGGGTATTTCCCGCCAATCACTGTATCTTCTTTTGCATAGAGACTGAATGCTGGAGCGGTAGGCCATAGACGTAGCGATTCATTTAAAATCATCCGTATATACTTCAGTTTCATAACTTGTTGGTATGTTGGAGTAGGATCTGTCAAAATACGGTCTACTTCTTCATAGGCTTTTTTTAACTTATCCGGATTCTTTAATAAAAAGTAAATTGCAAAAGATAACAATCCACTTGTTGTCTCATGCCCAGCTATTAAAAAAGTGATAATTTGGAAACGAATGTTTTCATCATCTAATTTTTCACCAGTTTCCGGATCCTGTACATTTAACATACGGGAAAGTAAATCATTTTCTTCCTGATCTCCACTACTTTTACGTTCAGCAATAATATTATCTACTAAAGAAAACATAGATTGGATATCATGCTGAAATTGACGTTTCGTTCTCCACATGAGTTTGTCTTCTATATCCAGCCGCTGCAATTGGTGCATTGCCTCATCTAGAGCACGGCTCATGCTAGTGATAAAAGGATGAGGGGTCTCACGATAAAAGCTATTAAATCGGTAATTAAAACCACATAGACCAATTGTATCTAACGTAAGGCGAGTCATATCCTCCGGAACATCTACGTCTTCATTCGGATTAAGCCGTGCCCATTTTTGAACGAGTTGTACAGCAAGATCGACCATCATGGCATGGTAATCTTTCATTGCCCGTTGGCTAAATGTAGGCATCAAAATATTATGAGCTTTTTTCCAGTTAGGCTCGTGAGTCTCGCTAGTAAATAATCCGTCTCCAGCAAAGGCACGAACCTTTGCCAAAGCACCCTCTATGCTTTTATCGAACCGCGTTTCGTCACAAACTTCTGCTACCAGTTCATGTCCAGAAACGACAATTATGGCATCACTTAAAGTTTGAATTCGAAAAATGGGACCATACTCTTCCGCCAGCTTAATAAACGATAGAGTCGGTTTATCTTTATCGATTAATGGGAGATTACCCAGCGGTCCATATGTTTTCGGCTGGGGAATGGCAGATACTTTTTTTTCCATTTAAAACACCCTTTCAAAAAAGCATGAAATAGCATATCCCATTTAATAAAGAGGAAATAGCAACTAATTGCCTGGGATACAGATATGTAATTGATTACCTTATTTTATCTTTTCCCTAACTATTCATGATTATGATATTGCGTATAAGCTTGGCAATTAGATTTATAAATTGTAGAAAAATACTAAATTAAAATGAAGCGAATAAATATAATTGGATCCTTTTAATATTGGTGTTAAAAGATAAGCTAAAATTATAATGTTTATGAGAATTTGCAAACGGATCTCATCTCTTGCATTTGTTTATAAAACGATCATTTTGATTTATTTTCTTCTAAAACACCCCAAAATAGAGAAGTTGACGAGCTTAAGATTGTAGTATTCGAAAAATCAGTAGTTTAGTTAAACCAATACGATAAGCAAGTATACCGTGTTACTAATGAAAGAGGACCTGATATGAACGTCAGGTCCTCTTTCACTATATATAATTATTTCACTGCTTCTTTCAGCTCTTTTCCAGCTTTAAATATCGGCGCCTTAGCAGCAAAAAAACTTGTAGGAATCATTATCTAGCGTTTTATTCTTCTCTACCGATTTAACTTCTCGACAGCTTCCGCACTTGTATCTACACGTTTAACGAAAAAAACTAATAGTAGTGCAACAACATTCATGCCAAGCGCTACATAGAATGAATATTGAATTCCGGATAATAAAGCCTTCTGAGTTACTATTGCCTTCGTAGCCTCTGTGAAGGTTGTTGGATCTATATCAGACATTAAACTTTCAGCTTTTGTTTTTGTTACAGAGTTCATAATCGTAACAAGAATAGCAGTACCAATCGAACCGGACACTTGTTGAGCTGTATTATTAACAGCTGTACCGTGCGGATTTAAGCGCGTTGGCAATTGATTGAGGCCATTTGTCATAAGTGGCATCATCACCATCGCCATCCCAAACATCCGCAATGTGTAAATAAGAATAATATGTGTGTGACTAGAATCGAGTTGCAGATTTGCCAGCATATAAGTTGAAACGGCTGTAATGGAAAGTCCTACTATACCAAGAATCCGAGGGCCATATTTATCAAATAGTTTACCTGTAATTGGTGACATAATCCCCATTATTACCGCACCTGGAAGCATCATCAGCCCAGAGCTCAGCGGCGAAATACCGCGGACGTTTTGTACATAAGCTGGTGTTAAAATCATCCCCGAAAACATGGCCACTGCGTTGACAATTGCAATTACAGACGCAAGTGCAAACATTGGGTACTTGTAAACACGTAAATCCAATAACGGCTCATCCATTTTTAATTGACGGATAATAAAAGCAATTAGGGCAATAGCGCCTATGATTAAGGTTGTTAAGACAACTTTATTTGTCCAACCATCGGAGCTTGCAGAACTGAATCCATATAACAAACCGCCAAAACCGACAGAAGATAATAGTAATGAGAGATAATCAAGTTTTGCATTTTTGTTTTGTTTCATGACATTCTCAGATTTCCAAATCCCTAACAGTAAGCTAATGATTGCTAACGGTAAAATCATTTCAAAAAGCAAACGCCAGTCATAATACTCTACAATATAACCTGATAGTGTCGGTCCAATTGCTGGAGCTGTAATCATAACTAGTCCAAAAATCCCCATTGCTGTTCCCCTTTTTTCTCTTGGAAAGCTTACTAGCATAATATTCATTAACAAAGGCCCCATAACTGAAGAGCCTGCCGCTTGAACCATCCGACCAGTAAGTAATAAACCAAAATTCGGCGCTACAGCCGCTAAGGCAGTACCAAGAATAAAAATCACCATAGATGTAATAAATAGGCTTCTATTCGAGAAACGTGTTATTAAAAACGCTGATGCCGGAATTAATATACCACTTACAAGCATATACCCTGTAGAAAGCCACTGGATCGTTGAATAATCTTGAATGTCTAAATCTTTCATTATTGATGGCAAGGCTACATTTAAAAGGGAGTTATTTAGAAATGAAACAAATGCCCCAATAAAAAGGATTACAAGCATTAAATATGGTGGTTTTCTTTTATGTAATGTTTCACTCATATATTTAATTGCCCCTTCATTATAAATTTCATTGATTCGTTTAAATCGTTTACATATTTGCACAAGAAAACATTACCCTTGCAGTATTTTGCCAAACTCTTCGAATGGATATTCTCTTTTTAGCAATTCCACTTGCCCAACATAACATTTTAAAATCTTTTTGTTGATTAAACCTTTATAAAAACGTTTGTTAACGGAATTTAAATTAGGCTGAAATATATAAAAGAAGCGACTGAAAATACCCTTCTAAAATAAAGTGAAACTTTAAATCAACAAGGCCACACACCCATTCCTTTAAATACAGGCTTGTAGATCTAGTTATGTAACCATCCATAAAAAGGAATATTACATAGGCTAAGTCTAACATTACATTTTTAAAGTGAGGAGAATAAGCGTATGCACCAATATTGGTATTTGAATTCAAAGGGAAACGGGGAACAATATACTAACCAAATTTCATTATATTCACAGCCCGAAATAACTAAATCTGAGGTAATGAATGATTTGAAGATTCCTGAGAATTGGAGTTACCGAGTCTATCCAGTTAGTTGGGATTCATCAGCCAATTATACGGGATTCACTCCCCAACCCCCTCCCTTCTCTTGGGGGGAACCAATCAATTATGCAGGGATAATGCCACAAGGTCACCCTACTAATTGGCCTCCATTACCAGGTCATGCAGGTTTTAATTTTCAAAAACCTCCCTTCCCCTGGGCCCAACCATTCAATCATACAGGGATGTTCGCACAAGGTCATCTTGCCGCTTTATTATCGCCGCCAGCTAAGCCTTTTCATATCAATACCAATAACTCGGGTGTTTTTGGAAACCCTCCAGGATGGGGTAGTCCGTGGGCCCCAATGGGATGGGGAAATAACGGAGGTAACGGTCAGCTAGGAATGCTTGGAAACTTATTTACAGCAGGAAAAGGCACCATGAGTGGAATAGGAATGATCAGTAGTCTAATCGGGATGGGGAAGTTCTTCTTTTAGTTAATTAGAACAGGAGAATGTGGCTGTAGCTTTAATCAACCACATTTAAGGACAGTAATCTCCCACCTAACTTCCTAGCATAGCATTCGCGGAAATTTTAGGTGGATATGTATTGTTATAAGTTACTGTTTTACTTTGAGTGCTCCTTTACTTTCTTATCAAGTGCCTTACTATAAGCATCTTTGTTTTCCTGCGATAACTCATAAATTGCTTTTTTCCAATGCTCTCCGTCTACACCTGATAAAAATTCAGTACCTTTCATTGTAGCTTCTTGAACCTTCTGTTTATCTTCTTTACCAGCATCCTTAATTAACTTCGTTGCTTTTCTTGCCTCTGTTACCCCTTCTTGTATGGATTTGTGAATGTCTTTGTATGTATCAGGTACTTTTATGTGTTCCATATTGTCTAAAATTTTATCTATCTCGTTTGATGTTTTTAAAACAGCTTTTGCTTTTTCTTTGTCCTTTAAGGATTCTCCTAAGTTTAGTAATAGTTCATCCTTCTTAAATTGGAACTCTACCACTTGCTCACATATGTAGTACGGATACTGTTGTTCGGAAAGTACTGTTTTCGTTATTGCTTTACTAGTTTGCTCAGTCTTATGAGTAGAATCTTTATCTCCTGCCTCGCATCCGACTAACAGCATAAATGGAACTGCTAACGTTACTAGTTTCTTTGCTCTCATTATGTATTCTCCTTGTAGAAATTATTGTAAGTAATTAACATATCAAACTATAACATACATTACATTATGGTTCACTTCCATTACGCTTTTAAAATGCAAAATAAGAATACACCCCATAAGCCGCAAATAAGATTAATAGAATAGAAATGCCGAGTACTGTATATAATCCATTTTAAATTTGAATTCATATCATCCTCCTACCTCTCAATAATTCCAGTATATAACAAAAAAGCATTGGATACCCAATGCTTTTACACTTACGCAAATAAAGACGTATTCGCATATAAAGCTGGTGAACCACCTGAATGTACGAATAAAATGTTGTCTTCTTTATTAAATGTACCTTTTTTAATTAAGTCGATTAATCCCGCTACCGCTTTACCTGTATACACTGGATCAAGTAAAATACCTTCTGTTTTCGCAAGTAACTGAACTGCCTCTACCATTTCCGGCGTTGGTAACGCATATCCTGGCCCTACATATTCATCAAAGCACGTAACAGCGTCACGCGGGATAAAGTTTGGAATACCAACGTGTGCTGAAGTTTCATCTACAAGTTTTGCTACTTTCTCTTCTTGCTCAGCTTTTCCTCTACTTACGTTGATTCCAATTACAGGAATGTGGCTTTGTGTTCCAGCAAAACCAGTAATTAAACCAGCGTGCATACCAGCGCTACCGCTTACGCAAACGACTGTACTGAAATCAATTCCTTGGTCAAATGATTGTGCCATAATTTCTTGCGCACAAGCAACGTATCCCATTGCACCAGTAGGATTTGATCCACCAACTGGTATGACATATGGTGTATTACCTTTTTCACTAACTTCTTTCGCTACTTTATGCATCTCTTCCATAAGATCTGCCCCGTTTGGTACAACAATTACATTTTCAGCACCTAGTAAATGATATAAGAAATAGTTTCCGTTAAAGTCTGGCTTCTCTTCTGGTTCAAGCCCTTCTTCTAATACAAGGATACATTTCATTTTTTCTTTTACCGCAGCTGCCAGTGTTAGACGGCAATGGTTTGACTGAATACCACCAGCTGTAATTAACGTATCTGCACCTTTTGCCTCTGCATCCGCAACTAGAAACTCTAACTTTCTCGTCTTATTACCACCAGCTGTTAAACCAAGTAAATCATCTCGTTTAAAATAAATAGTCGGCCCACCAAGTGCTTCAGAAAAGTTGTTTAACTTTTCAATTGGTGTATATGATTCTGTATATTTTTTTCTCGGGAATTTAGCTAAATTCATTGTAACGCTCCTTTTGTACTTCTTTCACAATATATGTAACGTTACTATTATTACACGTAAAAATGGTGAAGTCATCTTTCTGGGTTAAAAATGTATTAGAATTTCGTTTTGATAAGTAAAACCGTATTAATGATTTTAACTTAATTACGGTACATGAAATTTATATCAACGATTTTTTAAATATATCGTTCATTCCTTACAATATATCAACGATTTTTCAAATATATCTATCGTAACTTGCAATATATCAACGATTTTCTTAATATATCAATCTATCGACAAAAAACGACAGACAGGCAACCCCTTTCTCATCAACAAAAAAAGAGCCCACACATTCAAATGCAGACTCCCTCCAATCACTTATTTATCGAAAAACGAAGTAACTGTGTTAATCCCGGCTCTAAATTCATTTCACCTTTATGGCGTACATATACCACTTTATCCCCATCAAATTTCGGAGGGTTTGCTTTACTATACGTATGCCACTCATTCGTTCCTTCTATAGAATACTCCATATATTCAGTTGCACCGACAATTATATTTTTACTATCATCTGCCGCTACATTTGGTGCCATCTGCGCAATTTTTGAATCACTAATTAATAACTTCTTTATATCCTTATCACGTTTGTAATCGTAAGCTGTCACAATTACATCGTTACCATATGCTTTCACTTGTAACCCTTGTTTAAATGAATAGCCATCTGGAGCAGTTTTCTCTCCTCCATTTGGTCCTGCTGACATCCAGCCTGTTTCAATCCCGCCCGTATTTACAACAGTGAAACCTTTTTCATCTCCGCCTTTAATTTTCTTTTTACCAGCCCAGTCAGGTAAGTTTAAATCCCAATGCGTATGACTCGTGAAGAAAACAACCTGCGGATAGTCTTTTAATATATCGTACAATTTATCCACGTTTAAATAATCTTGTAAATATGGTGATTGTCTTGATCCAGATACTGTATCAGGTAAAACGTGATGAGAGAAAATAAAGATTGGTTTATTTTTATCTTTTTGACTATACTCTTCTAAATTTTGTTTTAACCAACCTAATTGCTCATCACTCATATATACTTCATCCCACATTTTTGAATCGTGGTATTTCATATATTTTTCAGTTCCTAAAAATAAAAGTGGATAGCCATCTAGTTCTTTTTTATGATATACCTTTTCTTGTCCACTAAATTTCAGATAGCGGTTAAATAAAGTTTCCTCAGTTACACCATTTGGCCATGTACTTTGAGAGAGTTTCCCATCTGCTGTCCATTTACCAGCATAAAACTCATGATTCCCAACAGTAGACCATACATTTTCTGGATGCTTATTTTTATTTAACACACGCTTTACATCATCATATTGTGACTGTTGTCCAGTCGGCGTTATATCCCCATTCATAATAAGCGCTCTAGAAAGTGGCGTCACTTTGTTCATATCTTTTAATACGTGATCAAAATCTCCTAAATCACCTTGAATGTCACTAATAACATTAAAAGTTGTAGCTGATTTTCGAACTTGCTCTTTCCCTTCCGCATGTGCTGAAAATGTCGGTAATAATGCCGCCATAACTGCTAACGAAGCAACTGTCTTTTTCATACAAATTCTCCCCCTAATAATAGAATGTACAAACTGACATATTCTGCTTTCTCTTAGGTGCTTGTCCAATTCATATTATAGGGGGAGATTGTAAAGATTAATGGAATAAAAAATTAAGTGTTTTTTAAGAGATTTTGTCTTTTTTCACACTCCACAATTAGCAATTCGCGCCAATATAGCTTTCTAGTCTTTTACATTACATAAATGTAAATGAATATGATGAATCTCTTAGTTTAATATGTTGTCTTTTTAATCTCTGCTATATAACCGCCACAAAATATGCTATCTTTTCAATTTCTCTTTCTTTAATAAACGTTACTCCTCTTTTAATTAGCCTTAAAATTGTAAAGTGGCTTAATAATATGTTTAATATCAATTGTTTCTTTTGTATTCTCAATAATTTCATCCATTGGCTTATATACCATTGGTGCTTCATCTAAAGTACTTTCTGTAACAGATGTAGTCCAAACCTCTGTCATTGTATTTTGAAAATCCTCTAAGTTAAGTACTTCTTTCGCCTTCTTGCGACTCATAATACGCCCTGCTCCATGCGGTCCAGAAAAGTTCCAATCTGGATTTCCTTTACCAAATGCAATGATAGAACCGTCTCTCATATTGATTGGAATGATTACTCGTTCATTTTTCTGAGCTGAAATAGCACCTTTTCGTAGAATCATATTATCCATATCGATGTAGTTATGGATTGTAGTGAATTGATCTGTTACTTTCCAATCCATTGTAGTGACGATTTCATCAATCATTGCTTTACGATTTAACTCCGCATATTTTTGTGCAATTTTCATATCATTCATGTAATCTTTAAATCCTTGTCCTTCTAAATAAGCTAATTCTTTACGAATCACCGGTTTCTTAATTTCACGTAAAGCTTCATGTATTTCTTGTTGTCTGCCTTCTTTCGTTAAACGCTCAATAATTTCTTCTTTAATAGATTTAACGTTTATAAGTTGCTCGTAAGCAAAGTTTTGATAATACTCTGCTACTTGTTTCCCTAAATTACGCGAACCACTATGAATAACAATGTATACATTTCCTTCATCATCCTCATTCAGTTCGACAAAATGATTGCCCCCGCCAAGTGTACCAATACTTTTTTGAGCACGTTGCAATGTAAACGGAGCTCTTACACTATCAAAATCAATCATTTTTGAAAATCTATGTTCCTTATCTCGAATACGAAAACCACTTGGGACAAATTTACGTATCGTTTCGTCTAAGTAATCGAAGTTGATTTCCTCTTTTTTCTTATTAATTATAACAACCTCCATGCCACAACCAATATCGTACTTACCTCCCAGTTTCCTGAAAGTGTGGACTATACCTTCTCTACAGTCATCGAGATATGCAGTCTCTACTGTAGGCTCACCGTATTAATTATTCCTCTTCAATTCAAAATGGATGAGGAATAATTCTGTACCTTAGTCTGCTAACATCGTACAAGTCTCTGAACCATTCGATTATGTCACCATAACCACTGGCTGCTGATTGCCCTCGCCTTTTATCGTTAGGGTTCCCAGTCAATTGAGTGAGTAGTTTAAAGTCTGAGCCGATTAGTTAACCCCGACTAAATTAGGAACAATCTTATCTTGAATTGTCATTGTTGTCCCAATCGTGCAACCTGCACCCGCATGTGTATCTGGCATAATACGAATCTTGCTATCCTTTACGAATTCTTGGTTACAAAGATCAATAATTTGACCTGCTGCAGTTTTTTCTACATTCGTAGTAAACACTTTTGCTTCATTGTATTTCCCTTGTAATTTCAACATCTTCTATTACCCCTTTCCTTTAGTTTCTACAAAACATTAATTTATAGATATTATATATTTATAATTATATTTTCCACCACTACAGCTCATTTCCTTTTTTATAAAAAAAGACACAGAGATTCCTCCCCATGCCTACTAATTTCCTACCTTTTTACCGCATGTACATAATGTACTGTCTCAAAAGCTTCTAAATAATCGTTTCGTCCTTCAAAATATAATACATCAATATCCTCTGGTGATAAATGCTCATAAATGAGTAAGCCCGCCTTCTCTAACAGTTCTTCCATTTCAGCATAAGAATAACATGATTTCATCGGTTCTCCGCCTACCGCAGCCATTTTCACCATATTTTCAACTCGATTGGACAGTCCTTTTTTCGTAAATAAGTTTTCATCGGGATAATCGAAAACGATAGAACTCCCTACTGGAACTATCTCAAACAAGCACTCTATTAAACTAGCAAGTTCCTCTTTCGTTAAATAGTACGTAACACCTAAAAGGCTAAAGAAAGTCTTTTTATTTTCAAATCCTTCATTGCGTAACTGTTCATAGGAAAATCCTTGCGTAAAATCCATTGAAACAAAATGAAGGTTATTTGGAACTTCAAGTTCTACTTCTTTTATTCTTTCCTTCTTAAACGCCTGCGTAGAAGGATGATCCACTTCAAATATTTCTATTTTATTTTCTAATTCTCGGTGTCTAAAACTGAACGTATCTAAGCCTGCACCGAGTATGACGTATTGTTTCGCTCCTAATGTAATTTCATGTAGTAATACTCTTTCACAATATGCGGCACGTGCTAAAGGTGTTGGTGATAACTGAACTTGCGTAATCCATTTTAATATTTCTTTTGGATTGTCTTGAAACTGCTCTGCAATTTCTTTATTGAAAAAGTGAATCCCTTGAACCATGTTCGTTTCAATATTGTTACGTTCTTTTTGTGAAATGAAATCTTTAGCTACATAATCATCAAAGATTTTAGGATTATCAAATTCACTATGATACGCCCTTCCGAAAGCTGATACTAACGACGTTACACTTGCTTCACCTTGTTTCACACACATACACTCTCCTTCATTTTCACAACAAAAATAGGGTTCCCCTGGCCAGGAGAACCCTATTATACACCTTATTTTTATATTGGTAAATTATAGCATAAATAAGTTTTTTTGTAAAGTTTTCAGCCTACTAACGCTCCAATAATTTGTGTAATCTCTAGCAGGAAGATTTCGATCTACACCGAATATTCCAGTTCATAACAATACAAATGGAGGGCGTCATGAAAAGATTAGTCATCATTACAGTTGGAAAAACACACAGTGGAAAAACTACATTTGCAAAAGAGCTAGAAAAAGAGTTACCTAATTCTTTTATTATGGACCAGGACAACCAAGCTGAATTTATTAACACACATTATGAAAAATTACAGCCGACAGAAGGTTCAAATATACTAAAGCACGGTCTTTCAAAATTCATTGTTGATTATGCGAAAGAACATACAAATTTACACCTTATTATTTGTAATTCCAATCGCAGTAAAAGCGGAAGATTCTATTTACTAAACGAATTATTTCCACAGAATGAATATGTACGCATATTAGTTCATTTTGACATTCCAGATGATGTACTTTACGAAAGAGTGGCTAGAAGCACGCGAAATACGAATATTTTTAGAGGTGGCTATTCTAGTTTCAAAGAAGTACTTGATCGACAACAAACTGAATTACTTCACGATGATGTAGTAGATCCTATAGAAAATGAAGCTGATTATTTGTTTGTTATTCGTAACAGTAAGGATGTAAACTCTACTATATTAAAAATTGTCCATCTTGCTAAAGAGTTCTCCCCTACTCCAAAATAAGAGACTATAAAAATTACATAACCATAGATTATTATGCAAATACTTCCTCTAGACGGCGCAGATGGTATATAATGATGGAAGAATCTACTTCTATATGCTCAATTTTACACAAAACAGCTCATGCATATGAAAGAAAAGAGGTACAAAAATATGAAAACAAAACAAACAATTGCTGCGTCTACACTAGCTTTAGCAATGATTGCTGGCGCGAACTCTGCTCATGCGGAAGTAAATGATGCTACTCCTCAGCAAAGTACGGGAGATCGATTAGCTGAAATTAAGCAACATAAACAAGAGTTAGATGCGAAATTACAGCAACACAAAGAAAACGTGGATCAAACATTCAATGAACTTAACAAGGTTAAGGAAAATGTTGATACGAAGGTGAATGAACTACATGAACGTAAACAAGTTGCTGATGAAAAAATTAACGAAGTTAAACAGCATAAACAAGAACTAGATGCAAAAATTCAGCAAGACAAACAAATCGCCGAAGATAAAATCGCGGAAATAAAAGAGCATAAAAAACAAGTAGAAGATAAAGTTGCTGAAGTAAAAGAACATAAGCAAAATATCGATAATAAGGTTAATGAGATTAAAGAACATAAACAAACTGTCGATGAAAAAGTGAATGAAATGAAGCAACATAAAGAGAACATCGATCAAAAGGTTAATGAACTTAAGGAAGTAAAAAAACAAGTAGATGAAAAATTAGCTGAGTTAAAGAAAGCGAAACAAACTGCTGAGGACAAACTTGCTGAGTTAAAAGAAAACAAGCCGAATACTGGTAACACGTTAGAGGAACTTAAGAAAATTAAAGGCAATTTAGACAGTCTTTCCGCTAACTTAGAACTAGCTAAACAAGATGTGAAAAACAAACTAGCTGCATTACAAGAAGCTAGACAAGATTTAATCAATAAAATTAACGAAATTAAACAATCAAAACAAACTGTTTCAGACGATTTATCAAAGAAAAAACAAGACTTAGATATTAAAATCAACGACTTTAAACACACTGAGAAAAAAATTGATGACAAATTAGCTGAGATACATACAACGAAGCAAAATGTTGATAATAAGATTAATGAAGTATCACAGTCTAAACAAACGCAAGCAGATAATGGTACTAAAAACAATAACGCTAAAGAACTTCCTAACGCTGGTAGCGAGCAATCAAACAATATGGCTCTAGGAATGCTATCTGTATTAGGCGGTGTTTTATTACTTACTCGTAATAAAATTAAAACGTTATTCTCTAAATAAATCCATTAAAAAAAAGGAAACCCGCACATACATGTACGGTTTTCCTTTTTTATATTAACTGTCCATCTCGAAGCATCAATATACGATCACATACATCAAGCATTCTTTCATCATGTGTAATCATAATTGCTGCTTTTTTGCTCTCTTTCACTTCACGTTTCATCATTTCTACAACTTCACGTGCACGTTTTGAGTCTAAGCTTGCCGTTGGCTCATCCGCTAATATTAAATCTGGGTTGTTCATGAACGCACGAGCGATTGCTACCCTTTGTTTTTCCCCGCCAGATAGTTGATTTGGATAATGATTCTTTCTTTCTCCTAATCCAAATGCCGCTAATAAATGATCTGCACGCTTTTCCGATTCTTGTTTACTTTCTTTTTTCAGCTTTGCAATGTAAAGCAATTGTTCTTTCACATTTAAATATGGAACAAGATTTGCAAACTGGAAAATGAAGCCGATTTTTTTCAAACGAATGTCTGTCATTTCCTTTTCTGATAACTGTGTAATATTTTGCTCACGAATGTAAATATCCCCTTTTGATGGTGATAATAATGCACCCGCGATTGATAATAACGTACTTTTCCCTGATCCAGAAGGACCGACGATTCCGATAAATTCTCCGGCTTTCACATCAAGCGATATCGGATGAAGGGCTGTTACTTCCGTATTCCCTTCTCCGTACACTTTACTTACTTTGTCTAATTTTAATAATGAAGTCATTACATCCCGCCTCCAATTGCCTCTAGCGCATCAACTTTTAATACTTGGTATAACGAAATAAGTGTTCCTAAAATACTAATTACGATAAAGATTGCTGCATATTGTGCAATCATCGGTGTTGTTAATAAGAACGGCATACCTGCTGGTAAAATTTGTTCTAACCCTTGTACAAGAACGATACTGATTACCATCGCAACGACTGATAAGAATAACGCCTGCACGACTAAGCTATTTGCTAAATACGAGTTCTTTGTACCGATTGCTTTTAATACACCTAATTGCTGTGTTTTTTGCAGTGTAATGACGTAGAAGAATACACCAATTAGTAATGCAGCGATAACAAGTAAGAATGCAATGATCATTGTTAATGTTCCTTGCTCTTCTTTAAACCCTGGAATACTTTGCAGCACTTCTTTTTTGTCAATTACGTGTGCATTTTTTACTTCTTTATCTGTATTAAGTGCGATTGCACTATAATCTTTTTGGTTTGGTTGTGAAATAGCGCCCCATACGTCTTCATTTACATAAACGACTGGTGTATGGCTAAACATTTGATCTTTCGTAAATCCGACGATTGTAAATTCTTTCTTTGAAACAGGATCGATAATTGTATCCCCAATATCGATTCCTTTTTCTTTAATTGATTCATCAGCAACCATTTCATTATTTGCTGTACCTAATTTCTCACCTTTTACAATGTTCGGTTCTAAAAATGAATCACGTTCACTTGAAAAAATAGCGATATCAACCTTTTTCGAACTATCTTTCTTTTCATACGTTGAAACTTTCACCCGAAATGGAACTGCCTCTTTCTCGTCCACTTGATTTACTACGTTATCTACATCGTCTTTCTTAATTTGTGAACGAAGTAATTTATTTTCCGCATCATCTGCTAAAACGAACTTATTTGCCTCCATATTTTGAATCGATGAAGCATTATCATATGATAATCCATTTGCTAATCCTGAAATAACAAGAACTAAAAATGATAATAAAACCATGATAAGTCCGATTAATCCGTATCTTAATTTTGATTGTTTCAATTCACGCAGAGCTAAAAACATTATGCTCGCTCCTTCCTCTTTCTTTCTATGCACTTATCATAAAAAAGAAATATGAACGGAATATGAACAGAAGATTACAGAGGGTAAGATTTAATTTTCAGAAAGTATTGAAAATATTTGAAATCCTTGATACAATTCAGTCAAATAATCTTGACCGAGTAATTTCATTTAAGGAGTTGATTATTTTGAAGCCCGTATTAACACTAACTACTTATAGCCAACTAAAAGCATTAAGCGATCCACTACGTGCCGAAATGATGATACGTCTATGCGAACGTCCTTATACTGGACAATTACTATCTGAGAAATTCGGCATTTCAAGGGCGAAAATTCATTATCATTTAAAAGAATTAGAAAAGAATGGTCTTATAGAGATCGTTTATACAGAAGAAAAGAATGGGATTATTCAAAAGTTTTATCAATCTGTCGCGAAAGGCTTCACCCCTGCTACAGATCTATTACCTCATTTAGAAATATTAAGTAAATCAGGTCGCCAAATCTTTTTACAAATGATAGAAAGAACGAAAAGCCAAATTCTCGCTGCACCAGAAGAAGCTTTTACATTACGAAAAGAAAGAGAAGATCCTGCTGATTGGAATTACGTTTCATCTTGCTGGGAGTTTGATGCTACGCCAGAACAATTTCAAGTGTGGGTGAAAAAGTTTCATCAATTGATGGCTGAATTAAACGAAATTACAAAAGGTGCAGATAAAGATCCGAATAGTAAACCTTATTATATTTCTACTACTGCACTTCAAATCGCTGAGAGAACAATGCAGCAATTTATTAAAGAAGAAGAAAAATCGTAATACGATTTTTTTTACTGAGACGGTCAAATTTATTTTACCGAATAAATTTATTATAAAGGAGTAGATAAAGTGGACATATTAAAAAACCGGAATTTCCTCTTATTATTTTTAGGGAGAATTTTTACAAACATAGGAGATAGTTTGTATTATGTAGCCGCGATGTGGCTCGTATATAAGCTAAGTGGTAATCCTTTTTATTCTGGATTAGCTGGTTTTCTTACATTATTACCTTCTGCACTTCAATTTCTTACTGGTCCATTCGTTGATAGATGGTCCATTAAAAACACCCTCGTCATCACACAAGTTCTGCAATGCATTCTTATTTTAATCATTCCTATTACACACTACTTCGATCTATTAACAGTCCAACTACTACTCATCATTATGCCAATCGTAGCCTTTATCGAACAATTCGCCTATCCCGCACAATCGAAAGCTTTACCACTTCTACTGCATAAAACACAATTATTAAAAGGAAACTCACTCTTCTCATTTGCGTATCAAGGCATTGACTTAATTTGTACGACTCTTTCTGGCATATTAGTAGCACTACTTGGTGCCATTACTTTATATGTGGTCGACTCCTTAACATTTGCGATTACTGCCCTTTTGTTCTTTTCATTGAAAATGCCAAAGCAAACCGAAACGGGCACATCACTTTCAACAAAACAATATTTCTCAGATTTAAAAGAAGGTTTTTCAATTGTCTTCCGTTCCTTAATGGGCGTATTCTTAATCGGTTCAGTTGTCGCTAATTTCTCAATCGGTATGACGATGGCGATACTCCCTTCTTTCGCTGATTCCTTAGGCGGGGTGAAATTATACGGTTTCTTTTTAGCCGCTATATCCGCCGGTAGTTTAATTGGAGCACTATTCAGTTCATGGGTTGGTAAACATAGTGTTGGCCGTCTCTCCATTATTAGCTTTGCGACTAGCGCTTTCTTTTGGTTTCTCTCTACGATTGTACCGTTTCAATGGTTATCTATTCTCTTATTTGGCTTAGCTTGGATACCAATTGGGGCGACCAACATATTATTTGCGACAATTGGTCAAATTGTAATTCCAAACCAGTATCTTGGGCGCATCAATTCAGTTACACGAAGTATGGGCACAATTGCTATGCCGTTCGGTTCTTTAATTGGCGGATACACTGCTAATGTATATAGTAGCCAACTTATTTTCGCGCTCGCTAGCATCGGAATTTTATTCATTTCTCTCGTATGGCTACTCCATCCGAAATTACGGGCTTTGCCGAAAGCTGATGAAATTACAGCGGATACTTTTGAGCTTCAGTTTAAGGAAGAACGGGTGAAAGATACTGCTTTGTAACAGAAATACAGTACGTGAAATTTATATCAGCGATTTTTCAAATATATCAGCGCAAATAGAATTATATCGGCGATTTTCAAAATATATCGGCGCAACTCAAATTATATCAGCGATTTTCCGATTATATCGACTTACCGACATAAAACGACAAAAAAGAGGCCGTTCCGAAACAGCCTCTTTCATCTATTTAGGAAGCTCCACCCGAACAGTAGTCCCTTCCCCTTTCGTGCTATACACTGAAACGTCTCCGTTATGCAGTTCCACAATCTTCTGCACAATCGATAATCCTAAACCACTACCTTCTACGTTTCTCGCTCTTGCCGTATCTACTTTGTAAAAACGATCAAATATACGGTCCATCTCTTCTTTTTCCATACCAATTCCGTTATCAGATATAGAGATAATGACACTAGACTCTAACTCTTCGACGAAAAACTCAATCGTCCCACCATCGTTTGAAAACTTAATGCTATTGGTGAAAATGTTACTCCATACTTGATGAAGTAAGTTTTCATCACCTTTTATAGTGATATCTGGCACATCAAATTCAACGGCGATATCTTTTTCCCGCCATTTCCACTCAAGCATAAAAATGACGTCTTTAATTTGCTTCTGTAGATTGAATTCTCTTATTTGTAGAACCTTTTCCTCTTTATCTAATGAAGCGAGCGTAAGTAACTGTTTACATAAACTAGACATTCGCTTACTTTCACCCTCAATAATTTGTAAGTAATGATTTCTTTCTTCCTCACTCCTCTTTTCTGTTTGCAACGTCTTTGAAAAACCTTGTATGGAAGAAAGTGGCGACTGAAATTCATGTGAAACGTTCGAAACGAATTCTTGTCTCATTTCATCTAGTTCTTTAATACTCTTCGTCATCTTTTGGAAGCTTGTAGATAACGTTCCTATTTCATCTTTTCGTTTTACGTCTAATTCAATTTCATATTCCCCACTCGCAATTTTTTGCGTAGCCTTCGTAAATTTACGAATGGGACGAACGATATAACCTGCTGCAATCGCTATAAAAATAATACTTAGTAAAACGATAAACCCAAGTAATACCGCTAAGAAAATTCGCATCTCGCCAAATTGTTGCTGAATGTCAGGGCGAATGAATAAAGCGTACTGTTTATCACCGTGTTTTACCGGGACACCGACGCTATTAATTAATTCATTATCGAAAAATCCTGTAATGAAAAGGCGCGTTGGATAAGTAGAAACACCATTAAATGTCTCCCCCTGCAATACTTTATGAACGGTATCATCACTTATTGTCGTCTTACGAAATGCATTTCCGATACGCTTTCCATTCTTTTGATCATCGACAATATAAATTTCATATCCTAGCTTCGCAATAGACCGTAAGTATGCCTCTTGATTTTCTTCACTTTGCTTTTCATATAACGATTTTACTTCTTCAGCATACTTTAAAATCTTTTCACTATTATACGGTTTTAACTTCACTTGATAATATACGTTCGTTAATAAAAAGCCTATAATACTACTAAGTAGCATAATGCCGACCGTCATAAATACAAATCTAGAATATAGTGATTTCATCTTATTTCAGCTCCAACTTATACCCGAGGCCGCGCACCGTTGTAATTTGAAAATCATCCGTTCGTTTTGAAAAACGATCTCTTAATCGCTTTACATGAACGTCAACCGTTCGTTCATCCCCTTCAAAATCCATTCCCCATACTAATTCAATTAATTCTTCCCTTGAAAATGTTCTTCCAGGATAACTAGCCAGTTGCGATAACAATTCAAATTCCTTCAGTGGAAGCAAAATCGTTTGTCCGTTACACTTCACTTCAAAGCCTTTTCGGTCAATTGTTGTACCGTGCAACGTAATAATATCAGCACTCAGCATTTGATAACGACGAAGTAATGCTTTCATACGGAAAATGACTTCAGCTGGCTCAAATGGTTTTACGATATAATCGTCTGTACCAGAAATGAATCCTTTTTCTTTATCCACTAACTGGTCTTTCGCAGTTAATAAAATAACAGGAATATCATGATACTTACGAATTTCTTCACATAACGTATAACCATCAACAAACGGCATCATAATGTCTACAATCGCAAGATGAATATTTTCCTTCTCTAATACTTCTTGCGCTATCTTTCCATCTTCAGCCTCAAAAACTTTAAACCCCTCTTTTTGTAAATGATAATGCAATAACTCTCTAATATGTTTATCATCATCAGCTAATAAAATATGTATCATCTTCATTAAACCCTCTCTCGTTCATCCTTCTACATCCTTACCTTAAGAAACAATTGGATTTTTTGCAAGAAAAAGAAAAACAGAATTTATAAGTTCTTGGTGGATTGAAGAAGGTTTCAAAAACAGTCAGTCTTCAAATGTATAAGTAATTTAAAGAAAAGGATTCCTTAGAAGATACTTTTGTTATCATTATGGTCAGCTGCTTTATTTTTCTTATAACTTGATGACGTACTCTGGTGTACGAATAAGTGATCTATTACTTTTTTAGTAAGTGGTATAAAGAAATTCAGTAATAACCCACCTAAACAAACAGTTAATATAGTTCCAACACCAATTGGTCCATGTAAAATCGTTGCCATTATTAAGAATATAAGGTAAATAAATGTTCGTGCTATAAAAATATTCGTTCTAGTTAATTCTTGTATGATTAAAGTTAATCGGTCAATTGGAATGGGAGCAAAATTTGTTTGTAAATATATTGCAGTTCCTAATCCTGTAATAACTAATCCGATTCCAAAATAAATCATTTTACTGTACCATATTTCAGGTGTAATTAAATCGCGTAATAAAAATAGCCACACATCAATACCAATACCCGTTATGAATGCTGTTAACAACCCTAGTACCTCTGGTCTTTGTCTTTTTAATTTCGAATTACAACATATTAATAATAAAGCTATTATTATTTCCCAGCTTCCCACAGTAAGCCCCACATTTAAAGAAAGTCCTACTAAAAGTGCATCAAAAGGTGAAGTGCCAAAATCTGATTGTATTGTGACAGAAATACCAAGGGTTAATATTAAAATTCCTAATACATAAAAAACATACTTCATTTTAATCAACCTCTTCATCGTCATTTTTGTTGCATTTACAATAAAAACATTTTATATTAAATGTAACTTCAAATTGTTGCATTTGCAATAAAAACAAAAGATAAGGAGTTCATTATGAAAGAAATTCTTCGTGAAATTGGCATGATTGCAAGAGCATTAGATTCTATTAGTA
>NZ_QPEL01000062.1:0-15706 GCF_008368965.1 Bacillus sp. AY2-1
TCATAATGGTATTGTATACTGTGTAAATCAAGAACACTTGTATGTAAGGAGAGAGTTTAATGAATTACACAGTATTTCAGTGGTTTAATAATTTTGCTGATTCATCCAAACTATTAGATACGTTAATGGTTGCTATTACAAATAGCGCTGCATACGTAGCCATTTTATTTATGCTTATCTTATGGTTTAATAATGGAAAGAAAGATAAGGCAATTAGAAAACAATATACAGTTTTATATACGACGCTTTCGGTTATTTTTGCATTATTAGTAAATGTTCTTATACACGCAGTATATTACCATCCGCGTCCGTTCGTATCACATGATGTACATCAATTAGTACCACATGCAGCAGATTCATCATTCGTTAGCGATCATTCTGTACTTGTATTTTCAATCGTCTTCGTATTTATTCTTAGAGGAGAAAAACTGAAATATATCGCGCTATTATGGGCAGTATTAGTCGGTATATCACGTATGTACGTAGGTGTTCATTATCCTTTAGATATACTTGGTGCAGCATTCTTAACACTTATTATGAGCGCATTAGTAATGCAAAGTGCACGTATGTTTGAACCAATAGCGAAACTTGTATTCAAAATGTATGCATTAGTAGCGAGACGAATTCCTTTCTTAGCGAAATATAACCATATCGCATAATTGTATTATAAAAAAAGTTCCCCTTTGGACATCCAGAGGGGAACTTTTTTATAGGAAATACGAAAAGAGTTTAGAGTGCTCTGTAATCAAGTTGTACTAATTAATATTTTGAAATTTCACGCACCGAATTTAAATTATATAAAATAATGACACAAAATAACAACAGTTAGTTTTGCATTGTTTTAAAGGAATTAAAAAGAAAACTTCGAAACATATAGTATCGCAAACAAAAATTACAAATTTAAAAACGTATCTTCGTACGAATCCATTCCAAAAGAGAGGAGATAAGTATGCAAAAACTCCAAACGAATAAAGGCGCTCGATATATGATGATTGCTTTTATTGTTTTGTTTCTTATTATGATTTTGCGTATATTCTATATTCAGGCAGTAGGAGTCGTGCATAATGTGAATGTAAAGGATCTAGCGAATGAACAACATAATAAAAAAGGTGTTTTAGAAGCGAATCGTGGTACTATCTATGACCAAACCGGGAAGGTGTTAGTACAAGATTCTACAACGTATCGAGTTGTTGTGAATTTAAAAGGAAAAGATAAAGTGAAAAATAAAGATGAAACCGCACAACAATTAGCCGATGCGCTTGAAATTGATAAAGAAGAAGTATTGAAAAACTTGCATGAAGGGCGTACACAAGTTGAAATTGGAAAAATTGGTCGGAACTTATCTAGGGAAACGAAGGAAAAAATTAATAATTTAAAAATACCAGGTGTATCTTTTATGACGGAAAAAGCAAGAGTGTATCCGAATGAAGACTTTGCATCCTATATACTTGGTTTTGCTAGACCAGATGATAAAGGGAATACAGAAGGAAAGTTTGGGCTTGAAAAGAGTTTGGATAAATATTTGCGCTCTACAAACGGGAATATAGAATATGTGGGTACACGAAGGGGGATTCCGCTTACGAATGATATAGGTAAAGTAGAACCTGCTAAAAATGGGAATAACGTATATTTAACCCTTGATAAACAAATTAATAGCTTTTTAGAAGAAGCGATGAACAAAGCACAAGAGCATTATGATCCTTCTATGTTAATTGGAATTATTGCTGATCCAAAAACAGGAAAGGTTTTAGCAATGTCTAGTAAACCTAGTTACAATCCTAATGTAGGTGATATCGAATACTTTTTAAATGATCCGATTGCAAATGCATATGAACCAGGTTCAACAATGAAAGTTTTTACGTTAGCAGCTGCCATTAATGAAGGTGTATATAACGGAAAAGAATATTTTCAATCTGGAAAATATTCCGTGGGTTCATCTGATATAAAAGATCATAATGGTGGATTTGGATGGGGATCAATTACGTTTGATGAAGGTTTTGAAAGGTCATCAAACGTAGCTTTCTCTATTTTAGAAGATCAGTTACTGAAACCAAATAAATTTAAGCAATATATGAATAAATTTGGATTCAATCAAAAAACAGGAATAGATTTACCTGGTGAAAGTAAAAATACTTTATTATTAAATACGCAAATTCAACAAGTTACAACTTCTTTCGGCCAAGGTTCTACAGTAACTCCTATTCAATTAATCCAAGCGGCTACTGCAATAGCAAATGACGGGAAAATGATGCAACCATATATCGTTGATAAAATTGTAAATCCAACAAACAAAGAAGTTATTATGGAAAATCAACCGAAAGAAATTGGGAATCCGATAAAAAAAGAAACAGCGGACAAGGTTAGAAGCTTAATGGAGCGTGTTATAACATCTTCAAAAGGAACTGGTACAATGTATAAAGTGGATGGTTATCCAATTGGAGGTAAGACAGGAACAGCACAAATCCCGAATCCTGAAAACGGCCGATATATGGAAGGGAAAGAGAATTACATTTTTTCCTTTTTAGGAATGGCTCCAATTGATGATCCGGAGTTAATCGTATACTTAGCTATTAAGCAGCCAAAGTTAAAAGGAGATGAGTATGGAGCTCAGCCTCTTGCTGAAATATTTAAACCTGTTATAAAAAACAGCCTTGAATATTTAAAAGTGAAACCGTATACAGAAAAACAAATAGCTGATGCAGCGAAACAATCTCAATTAAAAGTGCAAAATTATGTAAATAAATCGATGGATACAATAGAGAAAAGTGTAGAAAAAGAGAAGCTACAGCCGGTAATTTTAGGAGAAGGAAAAATAATAAAACAATACCCACAGTCTGGCGAGGTAATAAGTGAAGGAGATCGTATATTTTTATTAGGAAATAACGCACATATGCCAAATGTAAAAGGTTGGTCCATGCGTGATGTTATGTATTTCTCTAAGCTTTTGAAATTAGATTTGAAAACTTCTGGTACGGGTTATGTAACGAGCCAAAGTATTGAAAAAGGACAAGGTTTACAAGAAGGAGATACACTAGAAATAGAATTAGAACCGCCGTTACAACCGTTAACAGAGGCGAATACGAATTAATTCAGGTATTTGGAAGGAGCTATATGAAAATGGCTCTTTCTTTAGAGTTATAAGTAATTTCACGCACCGTAATTTTTAGAAAAAATAATAAATAAGTGAATTAATAATAATACGTTATTAAATATCTGATTATTTTTTATTTACAGTTAAAATCATTTGTGATAATATGGAAAAAATCAAATGCAGTGAAGAGAATAGTAAATAAAATGAATTTTTCACAGAGAGCTCCATTTAGCTGAAAAGGAGTAAAAATTCTTTATTGAATCAAGCCTCTGAGCAGTACACCGGAACCTGTTATGAAGGGGGTGGTGTGACGGGAGCTCCCGTTATAGAGCTATGGTATAAGCATGAATGAGAATGCAGTACCTGATAAGGTTAGTATGGTGACATATTAACAAACTAGGGTGGCACCGCGATGATAATCTCGTCCCTAAGATTAAAAGTCTTGGGGGTGGGATTTTTTTATTGTTGTAAAACAATTTGGAAAGCGGGGGCCAAAAATGAAAAACTTACTTAAAGATTGGAAATATCCTTTATTACTATTGTCCGGAGTTGGTATTGCGAATTTAGGGGCATGGATTTACTTAATAGCACTGAATGTACTTGTCTATAATATGGGTGGCTCAGCCTTAGCTGTTGCTACTTTATATGTAATAAAACCATTAGCCACTTTATTTACAAACGCTTGGTCTGGGAGTATGATTGATCGTTTAAATAAACGGAAGTTAATGATTCACCTCGATATATATCGTGCGTTATTTATCGCTATTTTACCTTTACTTCCGTCACTTTGGATTGTTTATGTATTCGTATTCTTTATAAGTATGGCCAGTGCAATTTATGAGTCAACTGCTATGACGTATATGACGAAATTAATTCCAGTAGAGCGAAGACAACGTTTCAACTCACTACGTAGTTTAATAGGATCTGGTGCATCACTAATTGGACCAGCAGTAGCGGGGGGATTATTAATTGCGGGTACACCAGAATTCGCTATATATATGAATGCTATAGCATTTCTCTTATCAGGATTAATTACATTACTTTTACCCAACCTTGATAAGAAAAAAGATTCGGATACAACTAGTAATACATTATCCCTTACAGTATTAAAAAAAGATTGGAGCACTGTTATAAATTTTAGTAGAAAACATGTGTATGTCGTATATGTGTATTTCTTATTTCAAAGTATGTTCGTATTAGCAACTGCTACTGATTCACTTGAACTATCGTTTGCGAAAGAGGTATTACTACTAACAGATAGTGAATACGGTTTTCTAGTTAGTATAGCTGGTGCAGGCTATATATTAGGTGCCATAATAAATACAATTTTGTCAAAGAAATTAGCACCTTCATTTCTAATTGGAATAGGATCATTATTCATCGCAATTGGTTATTTAATTTATGCCTTTTCAAATGTATTTTTAATAGCTGCTATTGGATTCTTTATTTTATCTTTTTCGATGGCATATGCAAATACAGGATTTTATACATTTTACCAAAATAACATCCCTGTTCATATGATGGGACGGATCGGGAGTATATATGGGCTTATTATTGCGTTAGTAACAATTTTTATTACAATATTATCTGGTGTTGCGACTCAGTTCATTTCTATACAACTTGTAGTTATTGTAGGGTCATTAATAATGTTATTTATCACTATCGTATTGTGTGTGTTTACTTTATTCCCATTGCAATCTAAGTTGTATTCTACTGAATCAATAAAGTGAAACTTTAATCAGTGGGGGTTTTGTTCATCCCCCGCTTAACTTCCACTGAATTTTGAGGTGGGGGTCTTACTGTCCGTTAATGCGGGATAAATTCGAAATAAACTTTGTGTTCTCATTAACAATTTATCGTATTCAATAAGAGGGTTCTTTCCCCTTTATATGGAAAAATTAATAAGGGGAAAGAACAATTTGGAAAGATAAGGGTGGTTGTCGTGATAAAAACAAAAGATGAGATTAATAAAATTGTAAAAGAAATACAAAAGGAAATAGATTTCTCTGGAGTAGTTTTAGTAAAAAAAGAAAAAAACCTAGTCTATGAAAAAGCATTGGGTTACGCAAACCAAAGTGAATGTATAAGCAATACGATACAAACAAGATTCGGCATTGCCTCAGGATGTAAAATTTTCACTGCAATTGGCATCTGTCAACTTGTTGAAAAAGGTGTTATTTCTTTTCATACAAAATTAAAAGATTGTCTAGAGATAAAATTTCCAAACTTTGATGAAGATATTACAATACATCAACTACTAACGCATAGCGCTGGTATACCAGATTATTTTGATGAAAGTATTATGGATAACTTCGAAGATCTTTGGAAACAAACACCTATGTATCTATTAAAGAGCTTAAAAGATTTTTTACCATTATTCCAAAACAGTAATATGATGTTTACACCTGGAAGTAAGTTTCACTACAACAATGCAGGTTTTATCATACTCGGATTAATAATAGAAGAACAGACGGGATTTAAATTTACGGAGTATATAGAAAAGAACATATTTAATCCAATTGGTATGAATGATTCTGGCTATTTTTCTTTAGATAGATTACCAAGACATACAGCACTAGGATATATAAAGGATGAAACTAACCAAAATTGGAGAACAAACGCCTACTCTATACCAATAAAAGGAGGAGCTGATGGAGGTGCATATGTTACTGCACCAGACATGCTGAAATTTTGGGCGGCACTATTTAATAATGAAATTTTAGGAAAGGAATATACAAAGTTACTTTTAACTCCCCACATTCAAGTAAATGATAAACAGTCTTACGGCTATGGAATATGGATTGAAACACGAGAAAACAAGGTATTCAAATATCATATAATGGGATATGATCCAGGCGTCAGTTTTCGCTCGTCTATATATCCAGAATTAGGAATCACTTTAGTTATTCCATCGAATAAAGGGGCAGGACCCGAAAAATTAATGACAGAAATAGAAAGAGCTTTTTAATTATATGGATATTAAAGAAGAGATACAAAAATAATTTAAACGGGTTCATGATAGTTTCTATTTTGAAAAATATTTTAGTTAACGAGAAACCCTTTATTTAGTAAATAAAGGGTTTTATAATTTCATAAAAATATATACAATTATATAGATTTTGGAATTCGAAAACATTACTATATAGTTGTAAATTTTAATTATTCATTCATATGAAAGGGCGTGTTAGCAATTTGTATATGATCAACGGTAGTTTGTTTATTATTTTAGGGGTTATTTGTTATTTAATTGTACGTGGAATATTAATTGGTACCAAAAATAAAAAACATGTGATTTGGTGGAAAGAAATAATAAGTTTTTTATTCGTGGTCTACATTTGTATGGTTGTTGCAGTAACTTTATTCCCTTTACCAATTGGTTTTCCTTCTAATGTTGAAAATCTGAATCGCTCGGTCAATATAATACCATTTGCATCAATTATTAAAGACATCAATCAAATTGGTAGTGCTTATGATGGGGATGCCCTGTTTATGATTGGTCTAATTGTAAGAAATGTAGGCGGGAATATTTTATTATTAATGCCTTTAGGATTTTCAGCACCAATCTTATGGGATAAATATACGAAATTCAAAAATAATATTTTATTAGGATTTGCTATATCAGTTAGTATTGAATTGCTACAATTAATTGAGTCTTTATTTAGTGGAGTGGGACGTATTACTGATATTGATGATGTGATCTGTAATGTTATAGGTTCTATTGTTGGATATTGTATTTATAATATCTTTTTAAAAGCTATTAATAAATTTAACATTCGATTGTTGGGTAAAACTAATTCTAAAGGTGTGGAATTAGTTGATAAATAGGAGTTTAAACGAGTTATTAAAAGCGTACGAGTAAAAAGTACGTCTTTTTATTTTTATAAATAATGCTTAAGGCTGATGAGAACTCACATTTTCCATCTTACACTTGAAAGTAGCTATTGTATTTCAATTATGGAATGAAAAGAGGAGAATATAATCTTTAAAGATAAACAAGTTTATAGGAGGATTCTAAATGGATATTTTACTTGTTGTTCTTATTATTGTTTTGATGCAAAGTAAAGAACGAAAAGTGAAAATAAACCGTATTTGGCTCATTCCGGCTTTGTTGTGCTTTGTAACAGTTCAGTCCATTATTCGTATGGGACAAATAACTTTGCTGCAAGGACTACTGTTTTTTGTAATGCTTGGAATTGGCTTAGGTATTGGAATTATACGGGGGAAAGCTTTAACATTTCGATTAGATAGTGAAACGGGTCATGTACTACGGAAAGGAAATTGGGTAAGTACAATAATTCTTCTTGTTATTTTAGGAGCAAAAATTATTATTAAACAAAGTATGTTTTCTGGTAGCACGCACCAGACACTAATGGTTGTAACAAATGCCTTTTTATGTATTACATTAGGCACCGTAATTAGTAGACGTTATTATATTTGGAAAAAATATAATGAATTAACACAAAAAGCGTAAATACATGCATCCCTTGTTTAACATTGTTGCGAACGGTAATACTAAATAACATTGAACTTTTACAACAAGGGATGATAATATGATATACATTTACACAGACTTCGGCGGTACACATACAACATCACTAGCTGCAGCATATCATTTAAATAAATTACCAACGGATCGTAAGTTAACAAAAGAAGAAATTTTGAATGTAGATTACTTTAATAAATTGAAAACAGAAGATATGGGAAAAATTATTTTTCATGGAATAGACGAAAACGGTCATCCTGTATATACGATTGGATGTGGCGCATCAAAAGTTGTTGTACCAGCGATGAAGCATTTAGGAGAAATCTTGCAAAAACATTATCAAAGTCATGAAAAAATTATTTTTTCTAATACATCACCAACCGTACCTTTACCAATGACTTTTGGTGGTCTGTTTTCTAGAAGGTTCCATATCGATTTTATTGGCGTACCGTTACTCGTATGGGGAGCAAAAATTTGCTGTGATAATATACAAAGGCTTGTTAGTTATACAAAAGAGGCAGGAAGATTAACGAATGATTATGTTGTAATTTTAGATAATGAAACTTTTAAATAGTATATGAATAAGAAGAAAATCGAGCAAATTCCTTGATTTTCTTTTTTATTTGTGGAATAGACAAGAAATAGTCACATTTAATATACATCTACTATAGCCAAAATAATAAAGTCCTGTTACTATTACAGGGATATTCTCTTTTTATAACATAAATATATAGAAAAATTAGAAAAGAGGAATTGAATTAAGGGAGGAACAACATGAAGCGTGTTGCTTGGATTACTGATAGTACAACTGCGAATTTTAAAACAGAAGGAGATAACTTTGTTATCCCAATCGAAGTTATTATTGATGGAATTTCGTACAAAGATTGTGAAGAAGGTGTACGTGAACGGGTTTATAATGCGTTAAACGAAGGTAAAACAGTCACTACTTCACAACCTAATATTGGGGAAATGGTAGAGTTGTTTACAAAATGCAAAGAAGGATATGAAGAAGGATTTGCAGTTGCTATTAGCGGAAAAGTAAGTGGAACCTATCAAAATATGAAGTTAGCTGCAGAAATGGCAGGTTTTCCATTAACTGTATTAGACAGTGAAACAACAAGTTATCCAATGGATGAATTAATTAGAAAAGCGAAATCGTTATACAATGATGGTATGACTTTACAAGATATACACAAAACATTAGTAGATGAAAAAAGAAGACCTTTTCATGTATTCCCAAAGAGTTTAAAAGGTTTATATGCGAGTGGTCGTGTAAAGGGTATTCAATTTTTACTTGGAAGTTTATTAAGTGTGAACTTAATACTAGAAGTAAAAGGTGGAGAGCTTTTACTTGAAAAGAAAGTTCGTAAAATCCAAAAATGTCGAGAATATATTAAAAATGAACTTGAAAAAGAATTACCAAAAGTACTTCATATGTTCCATGCTAACGATAAAGCTGGAGCGGAAGAATGGATTGCAGATATTAAACAAGCATTCCCCGAAATGGATTTCAAATTATATCCATTACCAATTTCATTTGCGGTTCATGCAGGTGAGGGAACAATAGCAATTAGTTATTAAAGTAAAACCCGTGAATCATTCACGGGTTTTTTAAGAGTGTTGGGAAAGACCTTATATACTATAAGGTCTTTTGTACCTCTTAAAATGACTTGAATAGCGTTTATTTGAGGTCATTAGGTAGTTAGAGATTGATGACTATCTTTAACGAAAAAAGTTGAAGTCATATTTTAAAATGCTAATAATTCGGAATATTCTACCTTTTATTTCTACAGTTACAATCTATTTACATATAAGATTATTAGGATTATATTGACAATGAAAGAGAAAACAATAGATGGAAGGGGATGTTTTTTATGTTTAAAAAAGCAGCACTAGGGATTTCATCGTTAGCAATCACAGCGTTCGTCGGATTAGGGATGGCAACAGAAGCTTCAGCTGGACCAGCAGCACCACTTACTTCACTAAACGTCGTACAAGTAGAGTCTGAGCTGGGCGGAGTAGAAACAATTAACCAAAACAGCTTTAGCACAACACGTAACCACGGGGGAAAATACTTATATATTACAACGAAAGAGATGGGATACGGTCAAAATCCGTTTACTAAAATGAATGGTTCTAATGTAAAAAGTATTGGATCCACAATAATCGGCGGAAAACCAATCGTTGGCTGGTATTACAAATGGGATGCGTCTGGACATCAACAAGGAACATTTGAATACCAAAAAACATCTATAAATGCGCCATTTAATACAATGCGTACGTCAATTTATATCCAATAATTTTTGAAAACGTTCGCACATATAGAATAGTTAAAAAGGTACTTCTAGGAGTACCTTTTTTTGATTTGAATCACGTTCATCTATATTTACAATTCCGATTTCATAGCAAGAACACTTCCCATAAAACAAAATCCTTAACGTCTATAAAATTTATATGAACGCGTAGTACAAGTCCGCTACAGTTAAAGTACGTAACTTTACATATTTCAACTCAATAAAAAAGGAAGAAACTGCAGTACTTACGCCGCAGTTTTAAATTCATCCATGAACTCACAGTTTTTAGATATATAGACATAAACGTACTACCTGCTACTCTTTTTTAAATTCAAGATTAAAAAAGAGTAGCTAAACTTATATAAGCTTAGCTTAATGGGTATGTGGCGAAACTTTAAAATTAATTACATCTTTTTCATAGCATAAATAATTTTGTATAGGCAGATGAAAGGATTTTTTAAAATAATAAAGAAGTATGTATAAACAAATATATAAATGGTAGTGATTAGGATGAAAATCAGTAAGTTTGCAGAAGTAAATAATGTAAGTGTAGATACGATTAGACATTATATGGACCTCGCACTCGTTATTCCCGAGAAAAAAGGAAGTCACTATTTTTTTGACGAGTATTGTCAAAAGGATATAGAACTTATATTAGAGTACAAATGGCTAGGGTTTAGCTTGTATGAAATTAAAGAACTGTTTCTTTATAAAAATTTAGGGAAATCCTTAGACTATGAAAAGGATAATTTTTATCAATCTTTATTTAAAGTAAAATATGAAAAGATTGAACAAGAAATAAAAACTTTAGAGGAACGAAAATGCAAATTAAAGGAAGCGTTACATAATTTATCTATAGAAACTGAAATTTCGAGTTCAATTTTAGGGGTAGATTTAAAAGTACTTCATTTATTTAAATGTGTTAAGTGTAACGGAAATTTAATTCTTGAAGATGGCATTATTAATAAGAATCAAATTATTGAGGGAAAGTTAATTTGTAATTGTGGTGAAGAATACACGATTATTTCAGGGGTTTTAACAGCTGGCAACTCAGTGAAAGCGTATGAAAAGAAATCACTTGAAGATTCTATTTCGGATTATATTCATGAAACTGATACTGCTTTTTTGGAAAATGTTCAAAGAGGAGGAGAATGGGCGAAAAAGAAACTAATGCAATTAGATTTAAATGAAAAAATACTACTTGATTTAGGGTCTGGTATTGGGTTCTTTTTACGAAATATTTATGAAGAACTACCGGAAGAGTGTTTATATATTGCTGTTGATCGAGATTTGAATAAACTTTTACTTTTAAAAGATGTAATTGAGAGAAGAAATGTGAAAAGAAATATTGTATTTATCTGTGCCGACTTTCTAAACATACCTATTCAGAATAATTCTGTTGATATTGTAATCGATCAATCAGGTACAAGTAATTATAGTTTTGAATATGAGGAGTTCTTATTGTGTGAATTAAATTCCCTTTTTAAACACAATTGTTATTTATTAAGTTCATTTATTTTATTTAATAAATTTAGTATAAATAGCCAAATTGCACCTAGACTCAGAGAGAATTTTACATCTGCAAAAGTAACAAAAGAAATCGAAAATTTACAGTTTCAATCTATTGATGAAAGTACTTCAAATTATTTGATACGAGGGGGAAGGTACGAGGATTTCTTTGTTCAAGGAGAAGAAATTTATACATATTCATTTTTCGGAAAAAGATGGGGTTAACCCCATCTTTTATTTATTTTCCCTTAAAACTTTTCAAATAGTACATATTGCTATTGGGTTGACCCAAGAACTTACAATGTACGGAACACAAAGTTAGGCAGGGGGAAAAGTGATGGGAAGTTTACGATTACATATAGAAAATAAAAAAAGCAATCAAGAATTAAGAAATATTAGTTTATATTCAATTGCAAAAACAGTATCACTATTTGGTAGCTCTATTTATAGTTTTGCATTAGGATTGTATGTTTTACAAATAACCGGATCTGCGTTAAATTTTGCAATTTCGCTCATATTAGGAACGATTCCAATGATTGTTATGAATCCATTTGCCGGTGTCATTGCTGATAAGGTTGATAAAAAGAAACTGGTTATTTGTATGGATTTACTAAGCGGATTATTATTAATAACTGTTTATATATTAAGCAGCTATTATGGATTAAACTTATTCATCATTTATACTACTACCTTTCTTATGACAGTATTTACAACGTTTTTTGGAATAGGATTAGAGGCCGTAAAACCGAATATGGTTACTAAAGAACGGTTAATGAGTATTAATTCTATAAGTAAAATTATCGATTCTATATCTTTAATTTTAGGGCCTATGTTAGGGGGCATTGTTTTTGCAGTCTTTGATATGAAAACTTTTATAATTATTAACGGTATTTCATTTATCCTTTCGGCTATATCCATATTGTTTATAAACTTTAAATTGTGCGAGCAAAACATAAATGAGGAATGTTCAATTAGAGAAATTAATTTTATTGAAGATATAAAGGAGGGATACTCTTACTTATTGGAGCGGAAAAGCTTAAAAAATACTTTTAGTATTTTAATTTCACTTAATTTCTTTTTAGGCTTTGCTGTAACTGTTCCGTTGCCATACATTATTAACACAGTTCTCAATCTTAGTTCTAAGCAATTTGGTATGATTCAAGGGACTTTTCCGATAGGTATGATAGTTGGTGCAATATTAGTAAAAAAGATAACTGATTGTTTTTCTTATTCTTATCTATTGAAAAAAATAAGTTTTATGTTGGCAATTTTTATGATAGTTTCAGGAATACCTGTTTTATTTAAATCTATTGTAGTAAATAATTTGGTATACGTTACTACGTATTGCATGATTATGTTCTTTTTAGGGTTTATGATAGCACAAATTGATATTCCTTTAATGTATTTCATGCAAAATGAGATTCCTGAAGAATATAGAGGAAGAGTTCTTAGTATTGGATTAAGCTTAGGTAAAATAATGCAGCCAATAGCACTTGCAATATCAGGACTATTATTAAATTTCATTCCAGCCTACACGCTTCCCATTGCAGGGGGGATTGTATTTTTTACTTTGAATAAAATTTTAACAAATAAGTTAAATTTAGAAATTCATTCAAAAGATTATAGTGTTTAACGTAACTTAAAAAGCGCAGGATCAGCATCCTGCGCTTTTCTATCGTAATTCAGCTGTTTTTCTAATAACAATTTTATCAATATCATCTTCTTCATCACCAATAAATAATCCTCGTTCTTTTAAATACGCTTCAAAATATAAATCAGCTTCAGCGCGTTCATCATATGGCTTTACAGAGAGAACGAAACCTAATTTGTTTTGTTCTTCTAAATGAGAAGTGGAGATGTAAGCCGGTACATTATGGCGTAAAAAGAGTTCTTTAACCGGAATAATCATATCTTTCATTAATTTCGTTAGCATACCCATTTCAAACTCGAAATTAAAGCGATCTATACTAGACAAATCAGCGAATACTACACCGATAAAACCTGTATTAAATACTTCTTGATATTCTACATCTTCGTCATGGTCGCCGTAAAAATTCTTTTCGATTAAATAATTTACAAAATAAGCAACGCCATCACTTTGTTCAAATGGTTTCGTTGAAAGAACAAAACCAATTTTCTTTTGTTTATGTAAATACACACATGACATGTATGCTGAAATGTTATGTTCTTTAAATAAAGCACTTGTTGCTCCAGAGAGACCATCTAATACGTGATGAACAATTTGAAGTTTTTTACGAGCGAAATAATAGGATTTCTTTTGTAACTCCAATGTATCAATAAAGACAGAGCCGATAAAGCCTGTATTTGAAATAATAGGTGCTTGCTTTTTTCTTCCTCTGCGCTTTAATGGAGCCATTGTTAAAATCATCCCTTCATGTACGTTTAAAATAAAAAGAACGTTTGTTCGTATATTTATATTTTACTATTAAAACGCTATAAAGTAAAGGGTTTTTGATGAAAATATAACAAAAAAGACACCTTATAAAAGGTGCCTTAAACGCTGTAAGGAATAGGGTTTACCCTAACTATTTATATTATGATACAGAAACAATCTCTTCTGTATCTTCTACATCTAAATGACAGTCCATAGTACGAACATCTTGATCTTCATGACTTCCGAAATAAATAGTAATTTTCATATGTATCGCTCCTTTATTCTAGGAATACCTAAAATAATTACTAGTAATGTTAATATTTATTATATACCACTTTTTTCATTCCGACAACGTTATATCATTTTTAATTATTTTAAACTATAGAGCACAATTTAAAGAGGTACTTTTTATAGAAAATGGTAAATTTCTAATATGTTATATTTAATATAGAAAAATTCGAGTGTTACTTTTTATGAAAAGGAGAACTATTGATGAATTATAAACAACTATTACTAGATAACTTTGCATTTAAAACTTCATATATTGCACAATTTGTGCCCGGAATGAGTATAAAAAAAACGAAAGATTATATTGCTGTTGATTGTGGATTACCTGCCGATACATTTAATATCATCACTCTACTAAACAATAATTTAACGGAAGGGATCGAGAAATTATATAAAGAGGTAGAATACTATTATCAAAGAAATTTTCCAATGAGTGTTTGGTTATGGGATGAGGAGCAAGAGCGGGATATAAAAAGTGAGTTAATTAAAATCGGTTTAAAAGAAGTGGAACAGAATATTGCGATGGTAGCAGACTTAAAAACAATTTCCCCAACAATAAACATGCCAGTAAGTTTTACTATTCAACAAGCAGCTTCCCCTGGACAAATAAATAAATTTGGAGAAACGTTAGCTCATCTATTCGGCACATCAGAAGAAGGTATACATGTACAAGCATTCTATAATCAAATTTCTAATCTTGATATATGTAACAGTGAGAATCTGAAATTATTTTTAGGGTTATATGAAGGTGAAGTCGTAACTGTTGGTTCATTGATATGTTCAAAAGATAGTATTGGTATTTATGACATAGCAACTAAAGAAGGAATGAGAGGACGAGGGTTCGGATCTACTATGTTCAATTTCCTTCTGCAAGAAGCACAAAAATTTAAAAATACTTATTGTGTATTACAAGCTTCACACGATGGAATCAATATTTATAAAAAATCGGGATTTCAAGCTATCGGTAAAATGACTGTATTGGAAAATCGACATTTAATTGAGTAAATCATTCTAGTTAAATCGTCTTTATATAGGAGCTTATAAATCGTTATGAAAAAGATATATCTTGTTACAATAATTTGTGCCTTTATAGTAATAAGTATCTTTGTTTTTCAGAAAATAAATGAACATAAGTATACTAAAGCTATTAATCAATCAAATCATATAAAAAATATCGCACATAGAGGTGCTTCTGCGTACGCACCTGAACATACAATAGCAGCATATAAATTAGGACAACAAATGAATGGAGATTATATAGAAATTGACCTCCAAATGACAAAAGATGGACATTTAGTGGCTATGCATGACGAAACCTTAAATCGTACAACAAATGGTACTGGGCTAGTGAAAGAGCATACATTAGAAGAAATAAAGCAACTAAATGCAGGTTCTTTTTTTAATGAAAAATATCCGAACTTAGCAAAGAAAGAATTTGAAAATGCTAAAGTCCCAACATTAAAAGAAATTATTGAAACGTTTGGGCATAACGCGAACTATTATATCGAAACAAAATCACCTGATGAATATTTAGGAATGGAAGAAAAATTATTAGAAATTATTAATTACTACGAAATACAGGATAAAGTTATTATTCAATCGTTTAGTGAAGAAAGTCTACAAAAGATTCATAGCTTAAATAGTAA
>NZ_QPEL01000063.1:0-14305 GCF_008368965.1 Bacillus sp. AY2-1
TTTCTGTTTTATGCGGTTTATTTTTTGTATTTTCAATGACGAAATAATTACGTTTACAAAAATGAAACGCCACTATCTTCGTCCCTCTTATAGTGAGTTTTTCGTTTGAAAACAAAAAACTTTTTTCACCTTACGTTTGAAAAAAACATATGTAAAATTCTCTAAAACAGCTGCCTTATCATACTAATCTATAGCAATTCTGTCTTCTTCCCTTACCTGTTTCCTTTAACACATACGATTTTAAAACAAGCGCCGTTAATGAATCTGTTAATGTTTTATATGATAAATTTGATAATGCCAATAGATCGTTCGTATATAACATTCTATGCTTCTCTAATAATAATAGCACTAATCGTTCAGACGGTTTTAATGCCTCATCACTTTCTAGTATAAAGTCTATATTTTTCATTTCTCTAATTATTACTCCTTATATAAAAAAATACTTTAGGTGCTAATTTAATATAAAAATAATACACAACAAAATTTGAAATATATTAAAATAACATTACTTTAGGACACTATTATACTATAACATATAAAAAGCATTTGCCGAAATAGGAAATGCTTTTTATATTGCTTATATAATTCTTCAAAAACCACATTTAAAAACGGTTAGTCATTCTCTAAATATGAATGACTAACCGTTTTCCAGCTTCTTCTCAATTAACATGTTTTACCTTAAATATTTATTGCAATATGCGGCTTACTGTAACGACTTGTTCCACCGCCACCTACTACTACTTTACCGCCTTTTTCAAAAATTAATAATTTTACTTGAACCATCTGCAAGAAGCACTATTACTTCAGCATTATTACTTGTTGCTACATAAATTACATAACCACTCTTTGATATACAAGTTTCCCAATTCGCATCAAATTCTGATCTTACTACACGATTTGAATACACTTGATTTTCAATTCTATCTTGTTCTACGTTTTCCAAATTTATTCTCTCCTCTTCCCTGTATAGTTATATATATTAAAATAGCGACCGATTTTAACATAAATAGTATATGTAATTAGTAGGAGAATGCTTAGACAATGGAAACGAAATAGACTTCAAAAATTTTACAATTGAAACTTCTCTTTAATCATTTCCGCTACTTCTTTTGCACTCAAATACGTGTTATTAATTTTTATATACTCTTCTTTTTCAATTTCACCATGAAGAGAGTTTAATCTATGCTTTTTCATCGTCTCTTTCAAATTATTTTGAGACCACTCAATATCTCTTTTTTTCGGTTTATGTTCTAATCTATTCAGACTTTTATTCCGTTCTAATCTTTCATCTAATTCCGCTTCCAGCTCTATAAAATACACTGTCCCACCTTTTGATTCAAAAATACTTTCTACATAATGTATATAATCCCAATCCGATTGGAGGTCAAATGCCCATATATACGTAAAAATCATTCCAGATAAATCACTTTTAGATACTTCTTCAAATATTTCATTACGAAATAAACTTACTAGCCTTTTTGCTTCTGTCGTACTGTAATCAAAAATTGGACTTACTAAATCAATTGTCATGTGGTTATGAAAAAGTTTTAAACCGGTTAATGTTGCTAATTCTTGACCCACTGTCATTTTCCCAACTGCTTGTGGGCCAAATATTAATATAAGTTTCATTTATTTCCCTCCGATCTTTCTCTATAAACAATTACATAAAATTAAAAATAAGGCAGCCGATTTTTAATCGATTGCCTTATTTTTTTATTCATAGTATTAGTTCTATTCTTTTCGCACAGCTTCAAAAGTAAACATTTGATTTGCATTTGACGGTTCGTTTTTATAAGCATATTCAGCAGAGCAAGTAATATTAGAGAAACCTATACTTTCTAACAGAAGTTTAAACTCTTCTATTCCATACCAACGTACCGCAAAGCGTTGTAGTTCTGTTTGTACTAACTGTCCTTTACTCCACTTTTCATATTTCAAATATGATACAGTAACTTGGTTCAGCCAATCTATTTCAATTGATTTATTTTCTAATGTGATTCCGTCTCCGCTCGGCAAAGAAAAAGTCGATGTATGAATTTCCCCAGTCTTCCAGTCATACGGAAGCATAATATCTACGATTAATCGTCCGCCTGGATTAAGATGTTCATAAAAATATTTCAATGCGTTTATAGAATCGACACGATTTTCAATTAAACAAAAAGATCCAGTAGGAATGATAATTGCCTCATATTTATGCGGAAGTGATAATTGTTGCAAGCTTCCTTCATATAAATTAGGATGTAAGCCTCTCTCTTTACAGCGCTTACGGCAAGAATCTAGCATTTCAGGTGAATAATCTATCCCATCTACTGTAAAACCAGCCTCTAGAAGTGGAATGATGACACGCCCTGAACCTACTGCAGCTTCGAGGATTCTTCCTCTACAATCTTTTAAACGTTCTTTGTAATACTCAATATCACCATTTAAAGAATAACCGACTGGTTTTGTGTAATCATACAGTTCCGTACAAAGTGTACTATAAAAACTAAACATTTATTTTCTCCTCCGTTTTTACGTACGGAAGATTTCAATTCAACTAATCTTCCTGTACCTCGAATTTTAATGAGATTTTGAAAGAGCTGACTGTCATAATATATCACTCACTTTCCATAGAATATAATGATATTGTATTACATAACCTTCCAATTTGAAATATAAAAATTAAAAATTCAGACTGTAAATTAAAGAGCTTACTTTAGTAAGCTCTTTAGAAAAAATATTTATTTCACAATCGGCAATGTCACTTCACTTAATTTCACTGTAAGTTTCGTTCCAGCTTTCGGTCTAATTGTATAATCATAATCACTTGCAATTAAAACAACTCCGATTTGATGCCCCACTTTAAATACATAATCATCTGGCTGCATGTCCCATGTAAATGTATAATCTTTGCCCGGTTGAATCGCCGTTGAATTTTCTATACTCTTTAAGTTTTGTGGATCCATCCAGCCTCTCGTTACGATTTCCGGCTTCGCTCCTCCATAGTCAACAAGTAATGCTGTTAAATTTGATACAGATTGATCAATATTTCCTGTAATTGAAATATTTGGCATACCACTTATACGCGTATCTTTTTGCAGTACAGGCATTGTATATACTAATCGATTGGCTACTTCTAATTCTGGGTTTGCTACTAATTGATTTGATTTTATTTGTGCATCATCTACGAATGAGAAAACTTTATTAACCGATCCCATACTTAGTCGCAAATTGACTGATTTATTACTTAAATACATACGGATTTTTGAAGGTACAGCCGCTGGATCTGGCCAATTTTTTATCTTTTGCCACGATTTATTTTCTCTTTGCACATCAACCATTGGTTCATCCATAATTCCATTTTCAATTCCGTACAACCAATAATCTAACCATTTATTTTGTGTTTGCTGCCAGTTATTACTTGATGTCCCACCATGAACACCTTGGTGTAGCCACATTTTACGAGGTACATCATTTTCTCCAAGAGCATCCCACCATTGTGCGAACTGTTTCGTCTTAACATTCCAATCGTTTAAACCATGAACAACAAATACACTCGCTTTTACATTTTTAGCATCTTTTACATAATTTCTTTTATCCCAAAAATCGTTATAATTACCCGTTTTCCGATCTTGTCCAGCAGTAAGTTCTGTCATTATCGGACCACAAACTTCTGAATTCTTTCTTGTCAGTACTGCTTCTGCCATATTATCTGTATCTTCTCCTTGATATCCGCCTGGAGCAATGACTGCACCATTTGCACGATAATAATCATACCAACTACTAATTGCTGCGATTGGAATAATTGTTTTTAAACCTTCAACTCCAGTAGTCGCAACAGCATTTGGTAATGTACCATTATAAGAAACGCCAGTCATACCTACATTTCCTGTAGACCAATTTGCCTGAACTTCCTCACCCTGTTCTGTAAATGCTTTCGCGCGACCGTTTACCCAATCAATAACAGACTTTGTACCGAGTATTTCTTGTTCATCTCCAGTTGTAGGGCATCCATCTGATTTTCCAGTACCGATACTTTCGCCTAGAATAACTGCATAACCTCTTGGCACGTAATAGTTCCCATACGAACCAAGATTAACTGCTCCATACGGTTTTCCTTCATACGCATACAATTCTTCATCTACATTATATACAGGAACATCTTTTAATCCAGATCGATATGGACTCATTTCATAAATAACAGGAACCTTCACATTCGGATCTGTCTTTGGACGCATAACTTTTATCGATACTCTGTCTTTCTTACCGTCGCGATCACTATCAACTTCTGTCTCTACATATAAATTTTCGATAATAGCTTCATCGAGAGAATAAATCGGCTTTGTCATCCCATTTTCTAATTCAATTTTCGTATTTTTAGTCTCTTCCTTATTCTCTGCATGCACATCCATAGTAAAGCTAGGTATAATTGTTGCAGATAGCATTGCTGACAGTGTAATTGCCATTTTCTTTTTACTCAAAATGTTCCCTCCCCTTATTCGTTCTCTTTTACTATATAAAAAATAACTGAAAATTCAGTTTTATTTTTATATAAAAGTTGAGAAACTCAAAGATTTCTTATTAAGTAAAATTTAATGCAGGTGTGAAAGTATTTTCCCACTCCCCCCTTCTTTATAAAGTGAAACTGTAATCAGCACTCACCAATCGGGCATTTACGAGCAGCAGGGCCCCCGCCTAACTTCTTTGCTTCCGCTAAATTTTGAGGTGGGGGTCTTACTGCCCGGCAAATAGCGGGATAAATAGAGGAAAAGACAACCGATATTTCTATCGATTGTCTTACATTCCATTTATTATTTTTCTAACTCTTTAAAGGTATCTTTCAAGTCTTTATCAGATACCTTTATATCTGCATTTTTAAGCAGATCTCTAGTAACTTGTTGATGGAATTGAGGATCTTGTATACGTTGCTGTTCTAATTCTTTACGAATATTCTCTTTCTCTTCCTCATACGGTTTAAGCTCTTTTTTATCCGTTAACTTAATAATATGATATCCGAAGGAAGATTTAACAGGTTCACTCAATTGACCAACTTCTAACTTATATGCAGCATCCTCAAATTCTTTCACCATCATACCTGGTCCAAATTCAGATAGTTCTCCACCTTTCTCTTTAGAACCTGGATCCTCTGAATATTGTTTAGCCAATGCCGCGAAATCTTCGCCACTATTTAATTTTTCTTTAATTTCTTTTGCTGTCTTTTCATCTTTCACTAAAATATGGCTAACTTGAAGCTTTGGCTTATAGTGATCTTTAAAATCTTTTTCCGTTACGGTTGCTTTAATAGCTTTTTCAAAAGCGAAAGTAAGCTTTAATTTCTCTTTCAACTGATCTTCATTTTTCACACCATTAGATTCCATATATGTATTAAAATTATCGCCCATCTTGTCTTTTAATTCTTTTAGTTGTTTCGTTACCTCTTCATCCGTAACTTTATATTTATCATCTAATACTTTCTCTACTACCATTTCAGATAAATTCTGTTTACCGTAGTTTTCTTTTAATTTTTTGTTAAAATCACTTTCTGAAATGCTTCCTGATTTTGTAGTTACAATATTATCTGATGAACCACATGCGGATAAAGATAACGTCATCCCCATTAAAATGCTACCTATTACTAATTTCTTTCTTTTCAAATCCGAATACCTCACTTCATTAAATTCAAATGTAACTATGTAAATGTAACGTTTCCCTGTGAACTTCACGTGAATTTAATGAAAGTAGAACATTTGCTAATTCTCCATTTAATACATCAATTTTGAAAATTATGGTGATTCATCCTGTATCGCTAACCTCTAAAGCTGCAAAAAGGACTAATATTTTCATTAATCCTTTTTCACATTTATATAAAATTGAATTTCTCCATCTATAGAGGAAACTCCATATTCAAAACCATGTCTTTCTAAAATACTTTTCACTATCGCTAGTCCTAATCCTGTACCTGATTTTTCTTTACTACGAGAAAATTCTAGTACGTAAAAAGGCTCCCAAATTTTATCGATATCTTTAATTTTTTCCGTATGAATGCCATTTTTTATTTGAAAATATATACTTTTATTTCTATCTTCTAAAGTAATTATTATGTTTTGATTTGCTGAATATTTTATTGCATTAGAAATTAAATTTTGAAACACCATTCTCATTTTATTTAAATCTGCATAAACGATTGTATCGCTCGTATTACAGTTTACTTGCAAGTTAATTTCTTTCGAATCCAGTTCAATCTGATGCTTATCTAATATACTCTGGACCAGTGGTTCAATAGGGAATTCTTCTTTTTGTAAAATATCTCTTTCTAGTTTAGAAAATCGTAATAGTTCTTCAATTAAGTTTGATATTTGATCTGTTTGTTTAATAATTGTATCTACGTAAGTCCCATCATCTAGTCCATCTTTAATCCCCATAGAGTATGCTTTTACTAATGCGATCGGTGTCTTTAATTCATGCGTCACATCACCCATAAATCGTTTTAAATGTTCATTACGATCAGTTAAATCTTGATGTGCTTCATGTAGTTTTTCGCTCATGATATTAATACTATTGGCCAACTCTCCTATTTCATCATTCGTTTTCACTTTCGTTCTTTTAAACTGCAAATGTGAAATATCCTGAGCTACATCACTCAGCTCTTTCAGTGGCGTCGTTATTATTTTTGAAAGTATCCACACAAGTAAAATAATAAGAAGCAGCGAGAAACATACGATGTATAAGTAAAATGTATTTAACGTACTTATAATTTCATTTGAATTCGCAATAGAAGTCCCAATTAAAATTATCGTATCATCTTTCGCAATATATTTAGCAAAAAAACTCGCTTTTACCTTTCCTTGATCGTACAGTTTATTCGATTGCCCTTCCGTCTTCACTTTCATGACTTCGTCTTTCGTAATCCAAAGCTTATTTAACGTCACTTTCTTTTTCGTAAGTTGCATGCGTAATGCTTCGTTCATAGCATCTTCTGACTGATTAATTGGCGTATACGCAATTGTAACGTTGTTTTCACTTTCAATTGTATGAATAACATCCTCTATATTTTCCACTGTTGTATTTTGTATTTGTGTTGTAAATTTATTTAAGTTTTCACGTGTTTTATAAATATTATAGTTCGGTAAGAGATTGTTAATGCATAATAACGAAATCATAAAGATGAGAATAACAGTTGCAGAAATACTGAAAAATAACTTTTTTCCAAGTTTATTCACTTTGTTCCTCCAAACTATAGCCCAGCCCGCGATGCGTCTTAATAATATTTTCTCCAATTTTTTTACGCAGCCTTCTTACATGTGTATCAACAGTTCTCTCTTCTCCAAAATAGTCAAATCCCCATACAATATCTAGCAATTTTTTACGAGTTAAAATCGTTCCTTTATGATTTAAAAAGCATTTTATTAATTCGAGCTCTGTTTTTGTAATTTCTAACTCTATATCATTTTTATATACTTTATTTTTGGCGAAATTTATCTTTACATCTTGTACTTGAATAATATCATCATGCTGAATAAGCTTTTTCGCTCGTGTAATTAGTACTCCTGGATGAAATGGTTTTTTTACGTACTCATCTGCCCCACTTTGAAGCGCTGCTAATTCATCTTCGCTTTCACTTTTCGCCGTAAGCATTAACACTTTTACGCTTGAATTCTTTTTTATTTCCTGACAGACAGTAATACCACTATGTTTCGGCATCATCCAATCCAAAATTGCTAAATCAATTTTTTCATCATAAAACATTTGAAGTGCTTCCTCTCCGTCTTTCGCTAATAAAACTTCGAAGCCTTCTTTTTCAAAATAAGCTTTTAAAATTCTTAACATATCTTGTTCGTCATCTGCAATTAAAACTTTCATATTTTTTCCTCCACTGCTTTTAAACAAAAACCAATTGTATCATACAACATCTTTGTTACATGAATGTGACAGAAAAATATTTAAAGCTTTTGAGGGGATAGTAATGGTGAGGTGTTGTATTATGATAAAAAAAATCGGGGTCATTTCTCTTCTTTTATTTCTATTATCAACAAATGCGTTCGCAAAAACCAATCAACAAATGGAAGTATTTGATTGTCAAAAAGAAATGGTCATTCAAAAACAATCTTTAGATCCAGTAATCCAAAAAGAAGCAGTTCAATACGCTAAAGCAATAACCGGTCCATTTAAAAACTTAAATGTCGTTCCAAAAGATGGCTATATGATAAAAATCCCATTATCTAAGCCGGTTTCTATTACTAATCAATGGTTACACACTACAATAGACGAAGTACTTATACTGCTCCCACTAAATGAAAAGCCTTATATTATGCTTTATGATGATGAAAATAATCCGCATTTTTATTATGTAAAAGGTAAACCAGGATTATTATTGAAACAAATGAACGTTAAAACGTAATTGACTGAAAAGGAGTCACCTTATAAGCTAAATTTTAAAAGCTAAGGTGCTCTTTTTTATAATAACAATTTAGTAAATGAAATTATAAAAGTTGTTTTTTAATATAAGGGTCGCAACTTCATATATATCAGCGATTTTTAAGATATATCGATTTACCAACAAAAACCCTGTCCGTAGCTATTCTTTGGATAGCAATCTCTATAATAGTTTGTAGTGACTCGATCCCTTATATAATCCCCCTTTTACAAATCCATTTGCAGTATAAAACACATCCCCTTGCTTCGTGTCAGCATGTAAAACAATCACTTCAAAATACTTTTCCGCATGACATAATAGTTGGTTTAATAATAAGTTCCCTAACCCTATACGCCGATAATCCCTTGAAATATAAAATCTCCTTAACCGCCCAATCTTATTGTCTTTTGTGTACGGATCCTCATTTAAACCTCCAACTCCAATTAACATATCACCTTGGAAAACACCATATAAACATTCTCCAGTTTTATTGAATACATTTATTTTGTTTTTATATTCATTTATTAGTCTTATAAGGAAATTAAAACCTTCTTCTTCACTATCTTGAACGAGATGACTGAATTCATACTCCATTAAATTTTCTATTTTTTGAATATGTATATCTTTCAAGTCCATTCCCCCTAAGTATGAAAACACATAAAAATGCTCGAGAATCATTTATTCTGAGCATTTTTATGGTTGTTACTTTATGTAATTCATAGCGTGCGTATTCTTCACTTCAGATAATATCCCCTTCAACTCCATTAAATCATCTATTACTATATCAGCCTGAGCAAGTTCATCTTCTTGCGCAAAATCAAAATTGCACCCAATTGCAAGTAAACCGTTGTCTTTCGCTGCATTTATATCAGATAGCCGGTCACCAACTACCGCTGCCTCTTTTATATCATATTTGTTCATAATACTTTTAACTAAGTCACCTTTATTTAGCGATTGTATTTGTTCAATACTAAACGTTTCAGTCACCCACTTGTCTAAAGCATAATAAGTTACGATTGCTCGTAAATATTCAGTTAAACCATTACTAGCAATGTAAATTGAACAATTATTTTCTTTTATATATGTAAATATTTCTTTTACATTTGAATATAAAGCGCCTTTTCCGCTTTTTATGTTTTCAATTAGTCTATCTAAAAAATATGCATCTGTTTGTTCTCTTACTTCAATAGAATGGTCCGGTAATAAAGCTTCCCAAACTTGCGGTAACGGCACACCCATAATTTCTCTATATTTATTAATTGGTGTTACTGTATCCCATAGTTGTAGTGATCTTAAGTGATTGAAAGTATCATCTAACGATAATTCTAAAATTTTATCTGTTTGAAATAACGTTCCGTCCATATCAAAAATTAACGCTTGTAACATCTCATTCTCTCCTTTTGAACTATAGTACAGTTTTACTCTTTATATTTTTAAGCATCTCAATAATAATTTCTGAGCAATAATTCGCAGCAGTTTTCGCGAAGTCATCATAAGAAATTTGAGCTTCATCATCTGCGCTGTCAGAAATACATCTTATAATGAGAAACGATATATCATTTATATAGGCAACATGTCCAATTGCTACCCCTTCCATTTCTGTACAATGAGGTGCGTATTCGTCTATTAATTTCGCCTTTAACTTTGAATCTTCAACAAAACATTCACCGCTGATAATTCTTCCTTCATGAACTGCAATCTGTAAACTACTACTAATACAAGCTTTACGTGCTAACTCTACCAATTCCTTACTTGCAATAAATTGCTCTTGAAACGGAAATAAGTTTTTCATTTGAGTTTTACTTACATCATGATGAGTAACATTCGTTGAAATAACTATATCGCCGACTTTTACATCTGAATGTAATCCGCCAGCAACGCCCGTATTAATGATAGAGTCTACATCAAATTTATGAATTAATGTTTGCGCACATGCAGCTGCATTTACTTTCCCTACACCAGAACGTGTAATAATTACTTCTATTCCCATGAATTCTCCAATATAAAAAGGCATTCCCGCTATTGTCTGTTCCTCTTGTATAACTAGTTTTTCTAAAAGTAAATCTATTTCAATTTGCATTGCTCCAATAATGCCGATTCTGTTCATGTATGTAGTCTCCTTTATTAATTAATCCCTTTAATCCTCTCAGACATAACCGACAATAAAAATTTCGGAAGTACAAGTTGTCTCTTTAACCTTTTCGGCTGTGAGAGTAACCTATACAGCCATTCAGTTCCAGTATCCCTCATCATTTTCGGTGCTCTTTTTACAGTACCAGATATTATATCAATCATGCCTCCGATACCAATAGATAGCGGAACGTTTAATGTTTGTATGTTTTCATAGATGAACTCTTCTTGTTTTGGTGAACCTAGTCCTACGAGTAGTAAATGCGGCTTGAATTGCTTAATTTTCATTTTTATTTCTTCTATTTCTTCACCATTTACAAATCCATGCTGTCCTTTAAACTGCGCTCCTGGGAACTGCTCATTTAATTTTTCTAATGCCTTTTTATTACTTTCTGGAGCGGCTCCAAAAAGAAAGACACGATATTCATTGTCGTTACAATATTTTATTAAATCGTGAGTTAAATCCGCTCCAGTAACACGTTCTTTCAAAGTTCCTTTTAATATTTTCGAGCCAATTATGACACCAATCCCGTCCGCTGTTATTAAATCCGCAGATAGTAACATCTTTTTAAACTGCTTTGATTTTTCCGTATTTTCCTTTGCAGACATAACAATTTCAGGATTTGCAGTTACTACAAACCTTGGTTTCTCTTGTTGTTCATGTACCCAACCTTTTAATAAACTTATAGCTTTTGCATATTCTAAAGTTGAAAAAGGTATACCTTTTATAAACTGTTGATCCACTATACTCTCCCCTTATATAAGCTGCAAATATTCATCAATGTCTTTAGAAATTTGAATAAAAGCTTTATTCCAAAATTCATAATTTCTTATATCTATTTCAAAATGTTTTTTCATAAGCTTCTCTACTGGAGCCTTTCCTGTTTCTCGTAAAAACTCTTTATATTTCGAATGAAAAGTACTTTTACCTTCTTGAGCTATTTCTAATAAGCTAAAACTTACTAAATATCCAAATGTGTATGGATAATTGTAAAAAGGAACATCTGCTATATAAAATTGAATATATTTCATCCATACAAACCGTTGGTATTCACTTAAAGCATTTCCATATGCTTCTTTTTGTGCCATTATAGATAATTTCTCAATTTCATCAGCACTTAATGGACCCTCTTTACATTTTTCATAAAATGTTTTTTCAAACTGATACGATGCTCGTATTGCCATTACATAATTAAAACTATTTCTTATTTTCCAGCTAAGCAATGCCTTTTTCATATCTTTACTATCCGTTGTTTCAATTAGATAATTTAAGAGTACCGTTTCAAAGAAAATAGATGCTGATTCAGCCGTACTCATCGGCAAATAATCATCTAAAAAAGATGTAGATTGTTCAAAACTCATATTATAAAAATGCCAAGCATGTCCTAATTCATGAGCGAGCACTCTTACACTATCTATACTCCCATCATAACGCATGGAGATTCTCGATTCTTTCTCACTGAAAAATGGAGCACAAAACCCACCTGGTGGTTTATTCTCTCTCGGTTCAGCATCTATCCATCCACTTTCTATCGCATTACGTGCAAATTCTGCTAATTCTTCATCAATATTCTTACATGCATCATAAACGTTTTGTACTGCTACTGAAAAAGGAATAGTAACCTCATTACTTTCCTTTACTGTCATAAGTTCATGCCATGTAATCGAAGCTTTCCCTTTCTTATACACGTTTAAAGCACTTACTAATTTATCAAGGTTTTCTTCTGTCACATTCCACATTTGTAATAATACAGTTTCTGAAATGCCATTTGCATGAAAAGATTGTGTTAAAATCTCTCTATCTTCTATTTCATTACTCTTTATATTACGCAATCTCCCTATTTGATTTAATACAGTAGCAAAGATTTCTTTTTCCTTATGTAAAGTACTTGTAAGTAACTCGAATACTTCTAATCTTTCCTTTTCATTATCACTATTCATTGCAATATTATTTGCTTGTCCAAAGGATAATTGTTTATTATTGTGCTCTATTTCTATCCTATCCCGTAATTGTATGTACATATCTTCCCACGCACTAAGTTCATTTTTTATAAACTTAATATTAATATTATCGGAAGTTTCTACTTCACTATGTTTTATTATTTGCTGTACTTCACTTTTTAGTTCCTTCACTTTCACATTCAATTTAGTAAGGTCAGATGAAACACTTTCTTCAACCCATTGACAATACAAATAGTATTCTGCTTTTTCAATAGCTTGTATAAGCTTTGAAAGAACCTCTACATCTTTTGTTACAAAATATTGCTCTTTCAACTCTAAAATCGGAAATAGAATATCCTCATTCAAATACAATCGATTTAAATCCCATCTAGCAATTTCTTGCATTTTTATAGCCGCCTCCTATTTTTACAAATAGTTACAGATATTTCTTCCTACACAATTATATATGAAATAAAAAAATTTCGATATCCTTAAATATTCAGATTCCTATAAATGCATTCTTATTTATATCTTTTCTTCTACCATAAAGTATCATTTCACATATAAAAAATAATCCCTCTACAGGATTGCATTTGATATAGGCTAACTTCAAAGGTTTCATCTTCATCCATACCATATCGACCGATTATCACAGATTAAAAAATAAAAAAGGATTGATCAAAAGATCAGTCCTTTACTCTACTTCATTTAAGAAAAATAACGTTATAACGCCAGGACCTGTATGTGCACCGATTGCTGCACCAATTGTATTTACGATAAATACTTCACAGCCAAATCTTTCCGTAATTAATGCTTTTAATGCTTCAGCTGTTTCTAAATCGTCACCGTGAGTCATACCGATTGTTTGACCTTTAAGGTCTTTACCACGCTCTTCCATAATATCAACAATACGGCTTAATACTTTCTTTTTCCCTCGTACCTTTTCAAGTGGGACAAGTTTTCCTTCTTCCACGTTCAAAATCGGCTTAATGTTTAATAAACCACCGATAAATCCTGCTACTTTACTTAAGCGCCCGCCTCTAACAAGGTACTGTAAGTCAGCTACAGTGAAGATATGTTCCATATGGTTCATTAGAAAAGCGACACGGTTTAATATGTCTTCTTTTGATGCGCCGTTTTTTGCCATTTTAGCAGCTTCTAATACGACAAGCCCTTGACCAAGCGAAGCACATTTCGTATCAATAATTTCTAAATCTAAATCTGCATATGTTTCTTTTACTTCCTCTTTAATGACAACTGATGATTGATATGTACCAGACAGTTCAGATGAAAAAGCTAAATATATACAAGGATTACCTTCTTTTGCATAAGAAACAAATTTTTCTTGGAAAGTTTCAAGTGAAGGCAATGACGTTTTATAAACAGCGCCTTCTCTCATTTTTTGCAGTAATGTAACTGACTCTAATGTTACTCCATCTAAATACTCTGTTTCTACTTCATCATATACACGGAGTGGAATTAAATCAATATCATATGCTTGCAGCAATTCTACTGGTAAATCCGCCGCACTATCCGTAATGATTTTAACACCCATTTTTAAACCTCTATTCTGTTATAAATATAAAATAATAAAATAAAAATAGTACTTTTAAATTATATACGTAAAACTTAAATGAAGAAAGGAAAACACTTTATATTGTATGCACTATTCTTCAAAACTTGAACTATTAATGAAAATGGTTCTATTTTAAACACCTTTTTCTTATCATTTTTCAATAACACGAATAATTTTATAAGTATTTTGTATCATCATATTTTAATTCTTTATCTTAATATAATCTTTTCAAATTTATACTGTTTAAAATTTATACTGTTTAAAAT